>NZ_JAMYTK010000009.1:0-198723 GCF_040322355.1 Mesorhizobium sp. M0145 | reverse complement strand
GCGGCGCGCGCACCGGAAACTGCGATCAGTGCCGCAGCGGAGCCGAGAAGAAGGCTCTTGATGTTCATTTTCTGACCTCCAGTCAAAAGTTAAAAAACGGGTCTGGGTATTCTTTGCTGAAGGACAGCGTTCCCTGCCCCATCCCCACTACCGAAAAAGATGCGCACCGCGCCGCTCCTTCAAACCCGACATTACCCATGAGACGGCGGCGTTCAACCACGATCGTACCGGCAAAAGGTTTGTGTTGGCGCTATACCCCGGCGTTGTTGCACAAATGACACGATTTGGCCTCACTCCGAAAGCTCCCGTTAACCAACGGCCCTTCGCAAGCCGTTGCAAACCGCGGATTCCGGCGATGGTCGGCCCGAAATGTGACCATGGCCCGAGTCGCGAACCAGGGAATTGCCGTAGAATCGCCACATCGCCGCGCGGCGCTTTGGCGAAGGGTCGATTTTTCAAGGATAATAGCGTCAGCTTGTTGATTGTGCCGGCGCTTTTCTTTATCCACCGGCGCAACGGAGAGGTGGCCGAGTGGTCGAAGGCGCTCCCCTGCTAAGGGAGTAGAGGTCAAAAGCTTCTCGTGGGTTCGAATCCCATCCTCTCCGCCACCCTACGCCCTGCGGGCTTCGGGTGGCAGGCCACCCGAAGCCGCATTTTGGGCGTAGGGTGTCGCCCGAAGCTACGAAGTAGCGTAGGGGGACCATGTGGTACGTCTATTTTCTGCAACTCCGTAACGGCGATGTCTATGTCGGATCGACCAACGATCTTTGACGCCGTTTTGATTCGCACCGATCAGGCGATGTGACTTCGACTAAGGCTTATCTGCCTGCAATCTTGAAGGCCTACATCGGGGTTGAAACCGAGGCCAACGCACGGCAACTCGAGCGATATTTCAAGACCGGTTCGGGCAAGGCCTTTGCGAGTAAACGTTTTTGGCCGACACGGCCTCACTGACGGCCTTAGGACCTATCTATTTGAAATATAAATAAAAACAAACCCAACGAGCTGCTTTTCGCCGACCTCCGTCCCGATTCTGACTGGAGGTCAGAAAATGAATATCAAGAGCCTTCTTCTCGGCTCAGCCGCGGCATTCGTCGCGGTCTCCGGTGCGCGCGCCGCCGACGCTGTTGTGGTCGCCGAGCCGGAACCCGCCGAATACGTCAAGATTTGCGACGTCTACGGCGCCGGCTACTTCTACATCCCCGGCACCGAGACCTGCCTGCGCATCGGCGGCTACGTCCGCTATGACATCGGCATCGGTGACGTCGGCTCATTTGACGGTGCAAAGACTACCGATCAGCAGGACGGCGACTCGCAGGATACCTACTACAAGCACGCCCGCTTCACGCTCAAGACCTGGACCGGCCAGGAAACCGAGCTCGGCACCTTGAAAACCTACACCGAGACGCGCTTCAACTGGGGTAACCACAACGATTACCTTGATGACAACTTCAATGGCGGTACGAGCGTTTCGCTGAACTTTGCCTGGGTGCAGCTCGGTGGTCTGCGCGTTGGCAAGGACGAATCGGCCTTCGATACCTTCATCGGCTATGCCGGCAACGTCATCCAGGATACGCTGGTCCCCTACGGCGGCTTCGACACCAATGTCGTCCAGTATTACTTCGATGCCGGAAACGGCTTCTCGGCCGTGGCTTCGTTGGAAACCGGTTCGGGCAGTGCCGCCGCGGATCCTGGCATTTTCCAAGACAGCAACAGCGGCAATGATTCCATCGACAGCTATGTCCCGTATGTCGTCGGCGGTATCAAATACACGCAGGGCTGGGGCTCGATCACCGGTGTCGCCGCCTATGACAGCACCTGGGAAGAGTGGGCCGGCAAGGTTCGCGTCGACGTTACGCCGATACAGAACCTGACACTGTTCCTCATGGCCGGTTACGGCTCTGACGACAACATCGACCGCAACTTCTACAAGCAATGGGGCGGCAACTGGGCAGTCTGGGGTGGTGGCACTTACACCATAAACGAGAAGACCTCGTTCAACCTCCAGGCGTCGGCTGACGATGACAAAAACTACGGCGTCGCCGCGAACATTGCCTACGATATCGTTCCCGGTCTCACGATCACTGCCGAAGTCGATTGGGCCCGCGACGGTCAGTTTGACAAAGCCTACGATCGCAACTGGACCAATGCCGACGACAAGGACAGCGTCGGCGGCATGCTCCGCTTCCAGCGCTCATTCTAACAGTCCGAGCTAGATTGAGATTGAACCCGGCGGGCAACCGCCGGGTTTTTCGTATCGGCGCGACGCAGCTGTCAACTTTCGATGCATAATGCAGGCTGCTGCTGAGCAGCCGATCGCAGGGCTGGTCGAATGCAATGCTCGCTCCGCACGCTTGTTCGTGCAAAAGAAAAACTTGGGCCGATCTGAAGAGCTGGCCTACCGGATCAATGTATCTCGACAGCAAGTCACGATCGACCTCGGCCGATCGGGCGCATCCTACTTGTTCAAATTTCAGCCAGATCGCCCAAGGCGTCAATCAGCGGCTGAATTGCGCTCTCATACTTTTTCCAGCGTTTGACGGATGAACTATAGATCGGCTGCCGGACCTGCCAGCGGCTGGGGGTATTGACCGATCCGCTCCTCTCGAAAAAGCGCAGGCAGGAATCGTCCCAAGGCAAGCCGAGATGATCGATGAGACGGCGCGATTGCGTCTCCTGATCCGCAACCAGCGTCTCATAGCGGCTTTCGAAAATACGTCCGGGAAAGACCTTGTCCCAGTGCCGCATCAAGCGATCATATTCGCGGTAGTACAACCCGAGAGTCTCAAGGTCGGCGTTGTAGCCGTGGTCCTTGGTGAAATGCAAGACGAAGCAGGAGACGCAATTGTCGATGGCATCGCGCCGGCAATGAATGACGCGTGCGTTGGGAAAGAGAATTCCAATCACGCCGATAAACTCGAAGTTGTGCGGCATCTTGTCGACGATGCGGGGCGCGGCAGGCGCGTGCTGGCGCAGATAAGACAGGTATTCTTCGGCCAGCGCCCTCGACTGGTCCCTCGTCATCGACATAATCGAACTGCGCAGGTCCTCATCCGACAGTATTCTAAAGCCCATCGAGTTCGCGATTCGCCGCAGCTTCGTAAGCTCTCCGGCGCCATGGACATCCGGATGGCTCGCGCAGATCTGCTCGGTCAGCGTCGTCCCCGACCGGGGCATGCCCAGCACAAACACAGGCACTTCAGACGGACTGCCGTGGCCAGCCTTGGCTTCCAATAGTGATGGGCTGAATATCTCGATCATGGAATCGACGCTTCGGCGGTAGTACTCCAGGTCGAAATCGTGACCAGCGGCCTTTTTCGCCCTCTTGAAGTGATCTATCGCCTCTTCATAGCGCTGAAGATCGTTCAGCACTTTGCCTGCCGCGTGGTGGAGCTGCGATGCAGCAACGGGTTCGAGCCTGGGATTGGAGAGTTCGCGCAGGATAGAGTCGAGCTCGGCAGGTTTTTCGGTGAACTTTTGCGTGTCGACCAGGTAATTGTAGGCTGCCCCAACATCGACGCGACGTTCTATTGCCTGATCGAGATAGGCTCTGGCTTCGTCCATGCGGCCGAGGCTGGTGAGCGCACCAGCCAGACCAATCCGGACCATGGGATGGTCGCCGTTGATCTTTAGCGCCTTCTCGTAAAGGGGCAAAGCCATCTCGGCCTTGTCGAAGTTGACGTAGGCACGCGCCAGTCCGCAAAGCGCTTCCACCAGATCGGGTTTCAATTCGCAGGCGCGCTGCAGGTGCCTGATCGCAAGCAAGCTGTCGCCAAGCTTCAGACCGGCCTCTCCCAGGCTAAGGTGGAAATATGGATTCTGAGGCGTCTGGCTTACTGCCCGCGCAAAATATTTGAGAGCCAACTCGTCGTCGATACCGAGCCCCAACGTGCCGAGGATGTAGAGCGAAAGCGGGTGGTTGGGCGTGCGGGCGAGAACGCGATGGCATAATTCCTCCGCCTCCGGGAGCCGCTTGGCTTGCTGAAGTTCGAGCGCCTGTCGCAGCAGCATGTCGTCAGCTTGCGCGCGCGAGGGCGATTTCACTTTCAACGGCTGCACTTTCGGCGCCGAACGGGACTTTATGTGTTTGGACCAAGCGGGCGGCAGTCGGTTGCTCATCATGTCTCGCTAGCAAAATGGTCCGGGAGAATCCAGCCTGGCCGTTGCCGCCGGCCGTGGAACTCAGGCACCGGCGAGATCGCCGAGCGATTGGATCAGCGGCTGGATTGCGCTCTCATAGTTTTTCCAGCGCTTGACAGATGAACTGTAGATCGGCTGCCGGACTTGCCAGCGACTGGCCGTGTTGACCGATCCCTCCTTGTCGAAGAAGCGCAGGCAGGCATCGTCCCAGGGCAATCCAAGATAATCAATCAGACGGCGCGATTGTGCCTCCTGATCCGCAACCAGCGTCTCGTAGCGACTTTCGAAGATGCGTCCCGGAAAAACCTTGTCCCAATGTCGCATCAGGCGATCATATTCACGGTAGTACAGCCCGAGCGTCTGCAGGTCGGCGATGTAGCTGTGTCCCTTGGAGAAATTCTGGAAAAAACACGAGAGGCAATTGTCGATGGCGTCGCGGCGACAGTGAATAATCCGCGCGTCGGGAAAGAGGAGGCCTATGAGACCGATCAGTTCGAAATTCTGGGGCATTTTGTCGACGACGCGAAGTGCGGTCGGCGCACGCTCACGAAGGTATGACAAATGCTCCTCGGCCAACCTTTTGGACATGTCAGGGGTGATCGGCACAATCGATTGGGCCAAGGCTCGTGACGGAACCTTCGTGAGGCCGATAGCATTTGCGGCTCGCCTTAGCTTGCTCAGTTCTCCTGCGCCGTGAACATCCGGGTGGCTCGCGCAAATCTGCTCGGTCAGGGTGGTCCCCGACCGGGGCATTCCCAATACAAACACGGGCACTTCCGATGGGCTTCCATGACCCGCCTTGGCAGCCACCATGTCCGGGTTGAAGAGCTCGATCGTAGAGTCGACCCAGCGGCGATAGGCTTCCAGATCAAACTTATAGCCTGCGGCCTGCTTGCCTTTCTTGAAATGATCTATCGCGTCTTCGTAGCGCCCAAGGTCGTTCAGCACCTTGCCGGCTGCGTGATGAAGTCTCATCGCACTGTCCGGGTCAAGCTTTGGATAGCCCAGTTCGCGCAGGATGGACTTAAGTTCGGCCGGCTCTTCGGTGAATTTGCGCGTATGCACAAGCTCGTTATAGGCAGCGGGCATCGCGATGCGACGTTCGATCGCTTCTTTCAGATAGACTTCGGCTTCGTCCACGCGACCGAGACCGGTGAGTGCGCTGGCCAGTCCTGTCCGAACGCGAGGGTGATCGCGGTTGATCTTGAGCGCTTTCTCGTAAACCGGGACAGCCATGTCAGCCTTGTCGAATTCGACGTAAGCGCGTCCCAACGCGCAAAGCGCTTCCAGCAAATCGGGCTTCAACTTCAATGCTTGCTGAATATGCCTGATTGCGGGCGAATATTCGCTGACTTTCAGATAGGTTTCACCCAGACTAAGGTGGTAATAGGGGTTTTGAGGCTCCTCGCCGACGGCTCGGGCCAAATATCGCAGCGCCATTTCATCGTCGAGCCCGATGAATAGCGTGCCCATAATATACGAAGCCAAGGGATGGTTGGGCGTGCGCTCCAGCACGCGACGGCACAGTTCCTCAGCCTCGGCCAACCTCTTGGCCTGCTGCAAGCCATACGCCTGTTTCAGCAGCGCATCGTCGGCTTGCGCGCGCGACGGCGGTTTCGCCTTCGGCGGCTGCACTTTCGGTGCCGGGCGGGACTTTATGTGCTTGGACCAAGCGGGCGGCAGTCGGTTGCTCATCATGTCTCGCTAGCAAAATGATCCGGTAGAATCCAGCCTGACCGTTGCCGCTGGCCCTGGAACTTGCGCAGGCCCAGCCAGCAGGCTAGCAAGAAGGCCCCTTTTCGAACGAGCCTTTGCCATGCGCCCTCCCCTTACGCCACTTATCGCCGCGCTTCCTTCTACAGTGCCGTTTGTCGGCCCTGAGGCGCAGGAGCGCGACCGCGGCCGCGCCTTTCGCGCCCGCATCGGCGCCAATGAGAGCAGCTTTGGCCCTTCGCCGCGCGTCGTTGCCCGCATGGCCGAGATTGCCGGCGACATGTGGATGTATTGCGACCCCGATAATCACGATTTGAAGGTAGCCGTGGCCAGGCATCTCGGCGTCGGCGCCGAAAACGTCGTCGTCGGCGAAGGCATAGACGGGCTGCTCAGCCTGGTTGCGCGCATGTATGTGGCGCCGGGCGATGCGGTGGTGACCTCGCGCGGCGCCTATCCGACCTTCAACTTTCATGTTGCCGGCGTCGGCGGCCGGCTGGTCGCAGTGCCCTACGAGAACGATCGGGAAAACCTCGACGGCCTGCTGGCGGCAGTGGCCAGGGAAAAGGCGCCACTGGTCTACCTGTCCAATCCGGACAATCCGATGGGCAGCTGGTGGGAAGCCGCCGAGCTCAGCCGCTTCATCGAAGCCTTGCCGGAAACCACAATGCTGGTGCTCGACGAAGCCTATGGCGAATTAGGGCCAGCCTCAGCGCTGCCGCCGATCGATGTGGCGCGGCCGAACGTCATTCATATGCGCACCTTCTCCAAGGCCTATGGGCTGGCCGGCATACGCTGCGGCTATGCGGTGGCCGAGGCCCAGGTGATTCGGGACTTCGAGAAGATCCGCAACCACTATGGCGTCAGCCGCATGGCGCAGATCGCCGGTGTCGAGGCGCTTGCCGATCAGGCCTGGCTGGATAGCGTGGTGGCGCGGGTCGCCGCCGGTCGCCGGCGTATCGCCGCAATAGCCGAAGCGAACGGGCTGAAGCCGCTGCCTTCGGCGACCAATTTCGTCACCATCGACTGCGGCCGCGACGGCGCTTTCGCACTGAAAGTGCTGCAGACGCTGTTATCACGCGACGTCTTCATCCGCAAGCCGATGGTGCCGGTTCTCGACCGCTGCATCCGGGTCAGTGTCGGCCTCGACCACGAGCTCGACATCTTTGCCGAGGAACTGCCTGGCGCACTGGCGGCAGCGCGGGGGAACTGAAGAGCGCAACGCCGGGATTCCAGTGCTGCCCGCTATTTCTCCCCGAGCAGGCGCATGACGCACTTCAAGGCGTCCGATAATTCGGCAGCCGCGTCATCGGCGAGGCCGGCCGTCAGCCGGGCGAGGTCGCGATCCGCCGCAGCCTGAAGCCTGGCGAGCTCAGCACTTCCGCGAGCGGTCAGCGACAGGATACGTCTGCGCCGATCGGCTGGGTCAGAGCGTGTCTCGGTCAGGCCAGCGGCGGCGAACCTCCTCAGGACGCGTGTGACATAGGCCGGATCGAGCCGGAGTTCGGCAGCGATTTCGGAGGCCGCCGGCCGGAGATCGAGGTGGAACGCCCGTGCAAGAAACCCTGCCTCACCGCCGCTATTGGCGACAGCGCGGGATCGGCCGCCCAATTCGAACAGCAGCCGCGCCTCGCCCAGCGTATAGGCGCTGTGCGTCAAGGTCAGGTCGAGCAGCCCGATCAGGCGCGTGTAGAAGCGATTGAAGCCACGTATCTCCGCGACAAGGGCATTCCGATCGGCCGGCATGTCGACCTCCTTCGGACGGACCGCTCCGTCAGGGCCATGATCGCCTATTATTTGACTTAGTCAATCATCGGTGGAGGCGCCACCCATCTCGCAGTGCGAAATCTGGCGGATAGCGACCGGAGAGAAACCTTCGATGCACGTTGCGCGGTTGAATTTGCGCGGCGATGCGCCAGACTCGACTCAAAGGATGGAGAGCGCGATGACCGATCGTACGGTGCAGGTACGCATATACGGCAAGGTGCAAGGCGTCAGCTACCGGGTTTGGGTGCGGCGCGAGGCGTCGGCGCTTGGCCTTGCCGGGTGGGTGCGCAACGAAGTTGACGGCTCGGTGACAGCCTTGATTGCAGGAACCGGGGCGGCGGTCTCGACGATGATCGAACGGTTTTGGCAAGGGCCGCCAGGGGCAGCGGTTTCAAAGGTCGATGTCGAAGAGATCGAGGCTCGCGACACGTCGGCCGATTTCAGGATTGTTGCCTAGCAAGGCATGGTCCTGCTCATTCGCTTCCATCGCACAAAATTCTCCAGGGTGCAGATAGAGCAAATCTGAAGCCATTGCCCTGCCCGGACATGCCTCGGTTCTTGAATTAATTGAACGTTTGTTTTATTGTCCGCGAAAAGGCGGCTTGTCATGGCGCGTACGACCGGTTCCGACGGAGAGAAGACCGAAGCTGCGGTCCGCGAGGCGGCGGTCAGCCTGATTGCGCGTCTTGGCTACGAGGCGATGTCGATGCGCCAACTGGCGGCCGAGGTCGGCGTCCAGGCAGCGGCGCTGTACCGCTACTTCCCGACCAAGCAGGACCTTCTGTTCATGCTGATGCGTGAGCATATGGAAGGCTTGATCGAGGCGTGGCGCGCAACACGCCCTGTCGGCGCCGATCCGGCAGCGCGGCTTGCCGCTTATGTCGAAAACCACATCGCTTTCCATATCGAACGCCGCCACTCCACCCATGTCTCGAACATGGAGCTGCGCAGCCTGTCGCATGAAAAACTCACGCAGATCCTGCGCATGCGCACGGCCTACGAGAAGGAGCTGCGCGCCATCCTGCGCGACGGCGTCGAAGGGGGGTTATTCAGCATCGAAGACACCGGGCTCACCGCCATGGCGCTGATCCAGATGATGACCGGCGTCATCGTCTGGTTCCGGCCGGGCGAACGGCTGTCGATCGCCGAAGTCACCGCTACATATCTAGCAATGACAATGCGCCTTGTTGGAGCAAAGAGCGATGGCGCGAGGACGAGCCACGGCGCCGTGCGTCCATTCGAGCGCGCAACGGACGCTGCAGCACTTTGATTTCGCGCATGATCCCGATTTTCGCGGTCGTGCGCCGGGAGGAACGGCATGTACACGCATACGCTCAACTTCGGGCTTGACGAAGACATCGAGGCGCTGCGCGACCTGGTGCGGCGCTTCGCCCAGGAAAAGATCGCACCGATCGCCGCCGAGATCGACCGCTCGAACGAATTCCCGGCACATCTGTGGGCGGAGCTCGGCGGGCTCGGCCTGCTCGGCATCACCGCCGATCCCGATTTCGCCGGCAGCGGCATGGGCTACCTCGCCCATGTCGTGGCGATGGAGGAGATTTCGCGCGCCTCGGCCTCGGTCGGCCTCTCCTACGGCGCCCATTCCAACCTCTGCGTCAACCAGATCAACCGCTGGGCGACGCAGGCGCAGAAGGAAAAATATCTGCCTTCGCTCTGCAGCGGCGAGAAGGTCGGCGCACTGGCGATGTCGGAATCGGGAGCCGGCTCCGATGTGGTGTCGCTGCGCCTGCGCGCCGAAAAGCGCAATGATCGCTATGTGCTCAATGGCACCAAAATGTGGATCACCAACGGGCCGGATGCCGACACGCTGGTCGTCTACGCCAGGACCGATCCGGAACTCCATTCGCGCGGCATCACCGCTTTCATCGTCGAAAAGGCCTTTGCCGGTTTTTCCGTGGCGCAAAAGCTCGACAAGCTCGGCATGCGCGGCTCGAACACCGGCGAGCTGGTGTTCGAGAATGTCGAAGTGCCGTTCGACAATGTGCTGCACGAGGAAGGGCGCGGCGTCGAGGTGCTGATGTCGGGCCTCGACTACGAACGCGCCGTGCTGGCCGGCGGCCCGATCGGGCTGATGGCTGCGTGCCTCGACGTGGCGATCCCTTACGTGCACGAACGCAGGCAGTTCGGCCAGCCGATCGGCGAGTTCCAGCTGGTGCAAGGCAAGCTAGCCGACATGTATGCGACGATGAACGCGGCGCGCGCCTACGTCTATGCCGTGGCCGCCGCTTGCGATCGCGGTGAGACGGCCCGCAAGGATGCTGCCGGCTGTATTCTCTTCGCCGCCGAAAAGGCAACGCTGATGGCGCTCGACGCCATCCAACTTTTGGGCGGCAACGGCTACATCAACGACTACCCGACCGGCCGGCTTTTGCGCGACGCCAAGCTCTACGAGATCGGCGCCGGCACCAGCGAAATCCGTCGCTGGCTGATCGGGCGGGAAATCATGGTGGAGGGCGCCTGATGGCGTCTTTTTGAGATTTTGCCAGAAGCCGCACGATGTGGCATACTTCGGAATATGTGCCACAACACAGGCGAGACGGACCATGGCTGGCAAAACGGGAAAGTCCGGATTTGACGAAGATCCGCAAGCACGGTTCGATGCCGGCGCTCGCCAACCACAGCTTCGTGCTCCGGCGAAACGCGAGCGTGTCAAGCTTGGCGAGGGCGGGCGCTTCGTCATTCCTGCCGCGATGCGCGAGGAGATGGGCGTGAAGCCTGGCGAGGACATGATCCTTCATGTCGAAAACGGCGAGCTGCGGGTAAGATCGTGGCTGCAGAATCTGCGACGCGTCCAGGCCGAATTGTCGACGCTGAAACAGCCCGGTGAAAGCGTCGTCGACGAATTTCTGAAGGAGCGGCGGGAAGAGCAGCGTCGAAGCGACAAGCGTCTGGACCGGCTTCACGCCGAAGGGACGACAGGAAAGCGGGCGAAATGAAGCCCTACGTCATGGACAGTTCGGCGGCGCTCGCAATCCTGCTCAACGAGCAAGGCACCGATAATGCTTTGGGGTTCGCGCCGGATGCACAATGCAGTTCGGTCAATGCGGCCGAAATCATCGCCAAGCTGATCGACAAGGGACGCAGCATGGAACAGGCCGCGGACGACCTCGCCAGTCTCGGCATGCCGATCGCCGTTTTCGACGACGCGATGGGCATCGCCGCTGGGCAGCTTCGCCAATTGACGCGGCATCGCGGCTTGTCGCTGGGCGATCGGGCTTGCCTGGCGCTGGCAATTCGCGAGAATGCCATTGCCGTCACCGCTGATCGCGATTGGGGCGACCTCGATGTCGGCTGCAAGATCGAGCTGATCCGGTAGCGCCATGGCCCCCCTCACCTCTCAGATGTCGTCCGCCTCCGATGCCTTCCGCGGCAATGCCGAGCGCATGCGGGCGCTAGTCGCCGATATTGCTGAAAAAGCCGCCGCCATCGAGCGCGGTGGCTCGGAAGAGGCGCGTGAGCGGCACGTCTCCCGCGGCAAGCTCCTGCCGCGGCAACGCCTAGCCCAATTGCTCGATACAGGCTCGCCCTTCCTCGAAATCGGCCAGTTCGCGGCATGGTCGATGTATGGCGAGGACATCCCTTCGGCCGGCCTCATCGCCGGCATCGGCCGCGTCGAAGGCACCGAAGTGATGGTCGTCGTCAATGACGCCACGGTGAAGGGCGGCACCTATTATCCACTGACGGTGAAGAAGCATCTGCGTGCACAGGAGATCGCATTGCAGAACAATCTGCCTTGCGTCTATCTGGTCGACAGCGGCGGCGCCAATCTGCCCAACCAGGACGAGGTGTTTCCCGACCGCGATCATTTCGGCCGCATCTTCTACAACCAGGCCAACATGTCGGCCGCCGGCATTCCGCAGATCGCCTGCGTCATGGGTTCGTGCACGGCCGGCGGCGCCTATGTGCCTGCGATGTCGGACGAGACAATCATGGTGCGCAACCAGGCGACCATCTTTCTCGGCGGGCCGCCGCTGGTGAAGGCGGCCACCGGCGAGGACGTCACCGCCGAGGACCTCGGTGGCGCCGACGTGCACACAAGGCTTTCCGGCGTTGCCGACCACTATGCGCTCGACGACGAGCATGCGCTGGCCATATGCCGGCGTATCGTCAAAAACCTGAATCGGAACAAGACTGTAAGCCTTGCCTTACAGAAATCGATTCCGCCGCTTCACGATCCACATGAACTCTACGGCATCGTGCCGACGGATCTGCGCCAGCCCTACGACGTGCGCGAGGTAATCGCCCGCACCGTCGACGGTTCCGAGTTCGATGAGTTCAAGCAGAATTATGGCACCACGCTGGTCACCGGTTTCGCCCATCTCAGCGGCATGCCGGTCGGCATCGTCGCCAACAATGGCGTGCTGTTTTCGGAAAGCGCGCTGAAGGGCGCGCACTTCATCGAGCTGTGCTGCCAGCGCAAGATCCCGCTGATTTTCCTGCAGAACATCACCGGCTTCATGGTCGGGCGAAAATACGAGGCCGGCGGCATCGCCAAGGACGGCGCCAAGCTGGTCATGGCGGTCGCAACGGCCAAGGTGCCGAAGGTGACCGTGATCATCGGCGGCTCGTTCGGTGCCGGCAATTACGGCATGTGCGGACGCGCCTATTCGCCACGCTTCCTGTGGATGTGGCCGAATGCCCGCATTTCGGTGATGGGCGGCGAGCAGGCGGCAACGGTGCTGGCCGTGGTCAAGCGCGAAGGCATCGAGCGCAAGGGCGGGGAATGGAGCGCTGAGGAGGAAGCGAAATTCAAGAAGCCGATTCTGATGAAGTACGAGCACGAGGGACACCCGCTCTATTCGTCGGCAAGGCTCTGGGACGACGGCATCATCGACCCGGCCAAGACCCGCGAGGTGCTGGCGCTCAGCCTTTCGGCCGCGCTCAACGCCGAGGTCGAGGAGACAAAATTCGGCGTGTTCAGGATGTGAGATGAGCGATACCGGCCAGAGGATTCGCATTCAAACCGGCGACATCACGAAGCTGGCGGTCGATGCCATCGTCAACGCCGCCAATACCTCTCTTCTCGGAGGCGGCGGCGTCGACGGCGCTATCCACCGCGCGGCCGGCCCCGAGCTTGTGGCAGAATGCCGGACCTTGCATGGCTGCAAGGTCGGAGACGCAAAAATCACCAAGGGCTACAGGCTGCCCGCGCGCTACGTCATTCATACGGTCGGGCCGGTCTGGCAAGGTGGCAGCAAAGGAGAAGCCGAACTGCTCGCCTCCTGCTATCGCCGGTCGCTCGAAATCGCCGCCGCAAAGGACTGCCGGACGGTGGCGTTTCCTGCGATCTCGACCGGGGCCTACCGCTATCCGAAGGATCAGGCGACGCAAATTGCTGTCGGGACCGTGAGCGCCTTCATCGGCCAGAACATCGTTCCGGAAACCGTCATTTTCTGCTGCTTCGACGAGCCGACGGCCGAATTGTATCAGCGGGTCGTCGCTGCACTCGGCAGGGTGTGACCCTGCGCGGGAGACAACCCACCACATCTCCAGACTATTTTTTGCTTCTCGATCTGGCCAGACGAAAGAATCACGGCTATTGATCATCGCAAATACCAATGGGGATTGGGCGAAGATGAGGCGGCGGGTTTTTCAGAGAACAACTGTGCATTTACTTGCAGGGTTGCTTATATTAGTGACCCCTGGCATCGGCGCAGCGGAGTCGCTGGCGGGAAGCAAGGGCGAGACCCGTTTCTATCCCTATTTGCCGCAGAGCCCGAAGGATCCGTGTACCAGGGCCCACAAGGCCTATGTAGCGGCCGGCGGCCATTCAGCCTATGCAACCACTCCGTATTCCCGGGTGCGTTTTCTGTACATCATCTGCGGCTCGCGCTTGAATGCACCGTCACAGCAAGCTGCCGAAGAATTGGCGTTGAAATCCTGTCAGGCCGCCCGCAACAGTTACAGAGTTACAACTGGCGGCGGCTGCGAAATCGCTGCCTCCAAGTAGGCGAATATATTTCAGTGTTTGGGGTTCAAATGGGTTTGGCAATGAAATCTTTATCAATCAAGCGAGCAACCATGTCGGTACTTGCACTGCTTGTGGCCTCTGCACCGAATGTCGGCGCCGCCGAATCGCTGGCGGGAAGCAAGGGCGACAGCCGCTTTCCGGTCTATTTTGCACCGGGTACAATCGGAGGCTGCGGCAAGAATTACAAGGACTATGTGGCGGCTGGCGGTCACTCGGCCTATGCGATGACGCCATTCAACTGGGCAACCGAATTCACTATTTGCGGTGCTTATCTGAATGCAACATCCCAGAAGGCTGCGGAGGCGCTGGCGTTGAAATCCTGCCAGTCCGCGCGCAGCAAGTACAAGGTCACGACTGCAGGGGCCTGCGCCATAGCTGCCTCCAAATAGACCGACACTCGTCGGCCTTCGACGTATTCAATGGGTGGGAAAAATGAAATCTATAGGCGTCAAACAAGCAGTCTTCTCGCTAATAACCGGGTTGCTTCTAATCTCGAGCCCCAATGTCGGCGCGGCGGAATCGCTGGCTGGAAGCAAGGGCGACGTCCGCTTCTACCCGTATTTTCCGGCGACCGCGGATCGGCCATGCACCAAGGCATATAAGGCCTATGTGGCGGCCAGCGGCCATTCAGCTTATGCGACCACTCCGTATTCCCGGGTGCGTTCGTTGTACATCCTGTGCGGCTCGCGCTTGAATGCGCCCTCGCAAAAGGCTGCCGAGGATATGGCGATGAAATCCTGCCAGGTCACCCGCGACCGTTACAGGGTCACGACCGGGGGAGCTTGCGAAATCGCGGCCTCAAAGTAGGCAGGCCTCGCTTGCCTACCCTTTGACCGCCAGACTACAAAGCAGGGCATTGCCGCAGTTCGCGTGACGAGAATTCGCGCCGTTGGCGGCAGCTCTGCCTGTGGAGGCCCGATGTTCGCCAAGATCCTGATCGCCAACCGTGGCGAGATCGCCTGCCGGGTGATCCGCACGGCACGCAGGATGGGTGTGCGCAGCGTCGCCGTCTATTCCGACGCCGACAATCGCGCCTTGCATGTCGAAATGGCCGACGAAGCGGTGCATATCGGCGCCTCTCCCGCCAACGAAAGCTATCTGCGCGGCGACAAGATCATCGCGGCGGCCTTGGCCACAGGTGCCGAGGCCATCCATCCGGGCTACGGCTTTCTTTCGGAAAACCCTGATTTCGTCGACCAGGTGGTCGCGGCGGGGCTGATCTTCATTGGCCCGTCGGCGGCCTCGATCCGCGCCATGGGACTGAAGGACGCGGCCAAGCGGCTGATGGAAAAGGCCGGCGTGCCTGTCGTTCCGGGCTACCATGGCGAAGCGCAGGAGATCGTGTTGCTCGCCTCCAAGGCGCGCGAGATAGGCTACCCCGTACTGATCAAGGCGCGCGCCGGCGGCGGCGGCAAAGGCATGCGGCGCGTCGAGCATCCCGATGATTTTTCGGAAGCACTGTCGGGCGCGCGGCGCGAGGCGAAAGCCGCGTTCGGCGACGACCGCGTCTTGGTGGAAAAATATGTCGACAAGCCTCGCCACATCGAAGTGCAGGTGTTTGGTGACAATTTCGGCAACGCCGTGCATCTTCACGAACGCGACTGCTCGGCACAGCGCCGCCACCAGAAGGTGATCGAGGAGGCGCCTGCCCCGGGCATGACGCCGGCACTGCGCAAGGCGATGACCGACGCGGCGGTGAAAGCCGCCAAGGCAATCCACTATTCCGGCGCCGGCACGATCGAGTTCATTGTCGATGCCTCGCAAGGGCTGAAGGCCGACCGTTTCTGGTTCATGGAAATGAACACCCGCCTGCAGGTCGAGCACCCCGTCACCGAAATGGTCACCGGCATCGACCTGGTCGAGTGGCAGTTGCGGGTAGCCTCCGGCGAAAAACTGCCGAAGACGCAGAGCGAGATCGCGCTCTCCGGCCACGCCTTCGAGGCGCGCATCTATGCCGAGGACGCGGCAAGAGGGTTTTTGCCGGCGACCGGCACCTTGCACCATCTGAAATTTCCGCAGCCGGCACCGGAGGGTGCGACCATGCGCGTCGAAACCGGTGTGCGCGCTGGCGATGCGATTTCGCCGTTTTACGATCCGATGATCGCCAAGCTGGTCATCCACGGCAAGGACAGACGGGCGGCCCTCACGGGACTTGGCGCAGCGCTGTCGCAGACCGAAATCGCCGGGTCGACGGTCAACACTGCCTTTCTTGCCGCGCTGGCCGCTGATGCAGATTTTGCGGCGGGCGATGTCGATACCGGCCTGATCGCCAGGCATCTGCAGGCGTTGACGGCGGTTCCGCCGCCGAGCGGTGAGACGATTGCCGCCGCGGCACTTGCCGCGTCCGGTGCGGGCGACTTGCCGTCCTCGGACGATCCCTGGTCGTCACTGGCCGGCTATGCGCATTTCCACACTGTAGCGCGGCGCACTCTGCTGAAGTTTGGCGAGCAGGAGATCGGCGCGCGCGTGTCGGTGCGGCCGGACGGGCGGTTCGAGGTGGCGCTGGATGCGCCCTATGACAGCGCCAATTCGCGTGATCTCCGCGCCGCGCCTCGCCTCGCCCGCTGGCCGGGCCACGTCACGGTCTTCGACGGTGCAATCGGCTACGGTTTTGCCGTGCCGGATCCGCTGGCGCGAACCGACGAAGCCGCCGCCGCTTCCGGCAGCCTGCGCGCTCCAATGCCCGGCCTGGTCAAATTGGTGCGTGCAGCCAGAGGCGAGTCCGTGATCAAGGGCCAGCCGCTGCTGATCCTGGAGGCGATGAAGATGGAGCACACCATTGCCGCGCCCCATGACGGGGTTATCGCCGAGATTGCTGCCGAAGGCGCGCAGGTAACCGACGGCACCGTGCTGGTTCGCTTTGCCGAAGAACCTCAGTTGACTGCTGTTTCCCTATCCACGAAGTGATCTCGAACGCGTGACAAAGGCGTCGCCAAAAACAACATGGCCGGGTTTGACCCCGGCCATGTTCAATTACAGCAGCGCGTCTTGCGGCGCCGCGGCCATCACGGCTGGATCGGCGCGTATTTGCCGTCGTGCCACTGGTTGATGTCGTAGCTGGCGTTTTTGAGGTCGCCCTTCTCGTCGAAGGTGACTGACCCGACAACCGTGCTGATCGGCTGGCCGTTCTTCAACGCTTCGGCGACTTTTGCCGGATCGTCGCTGCCGGCGCGTTTGATGCCTTCGGCGAAGGCCTGGATCACCGCATAGGAAAACAGCGTGAAGCCCTCCGGCACGAAGCCGCCGGCCTTGATCTTGGCGATGGCTTCCTTGGCTTCGGGCTTCGCCCGCGGATCCGACGGGAAGACGAACATGGTGCCTTCGCCGGCCGGACCGGCAACCTGCCAGAATTCCGGCGAAGCGATCGAGTCCGGCATGATCAACTGGAACTTGAGGTTCTGCTCCGCCGACTGGCGCAGGATCAGGCCGGCTTCGGGGTGATAGCCGCCGAAATAGACGACGTCGGCTTTCAGCTCCTTGAGCTTGGTAACAAGAGCGGAATAGTCCTTCTCGCCGGCGTTGATGCCCTCGTAGAGGATCTCTTTGAGACCGTTCTGGTTCATCGTTGCCTTGACGGCATCGGCCACGCCCTGCCCATAGGCGCTCTTGTCGTGCATGATGACGACGTTCTTGCCGGCATATTTCTTGGCGATCCATGGACCGATGAAAGCGCCCTGCGCATCGTCGCGCGTATAGAGGCGCATGATCGTCGGCCAGCCGGCCTTCGCCGCTGCGTCGGTTAGTACCGGGTTCGAGGAAGCCGGACTCATCATCAGCGCACCGGCTTCGGCGTAGACGGCGGAGGCCGGGATGCTGGAGCCCGAGCAGGCGTGGCCATCGATGAACTTGACACCATTGGCGATGATGCGGTTGGCGACCGAAACCGCCTGCTTCGGATCGCACTGGTCGTCCTCGATGTCGAGCTTGATCTGGCGGCCGTCGACGCCGCCCGCCGCGTTGATCGCGTCGGCGGCGGCTTGCGCGCCCTGCTTGAACTGATCGCCGATGGTGGCAAGCTGACCGGTCATCGGTCCGACCACCGAAAAGGTGATGTCGTCGGCGAAGGCGACCGGCGCGGTCATCATCAGGCCAAATATGGCGGCGCTCAAAATACTGAATTTCTTCATGGTGACACAACTCCTCCACTCTCGCGCGACCATCCCGGCCGCGCCTCTTCCAGAGTGGCGGGAGAATTTCATCCTTCACCGGGGCTGTCTAGACGCATCGTCGGCCCTCGATTGGGCCTGCAACACGCAGTCCGAAAGACAAAGCCGCGCCAGCCTTGTTCCGGCCGGTCGCGGCTTTTGCCATGAGCTTCCCAACGCATCGGCGCCAGGACCCGCTCGCCTTCCCTGTCTATTGCACAGCTTGCCGCCGTGTTCTTGATCTTGTTGGCTCAGCCGTCTTGCGCGGCCTTGATTTTTCGGGCCCGGCCCTCTGCGCGGCCTTGACCCGAAGCGTCCCTGTTGTGAGGTCAGTACCCTTGTGAAGTCGATGCCGGCGAATTCAGTGCATCGTCATCCATTCGCGAGCTTCGCGCAGCGCCTTGGCGATCTCGACCTTCGACATGGCGGCAGACAATTCGGAGCGCAGTTCCGCGGCGCGGGCCGAACCCTTGATCGCGGCGATGTTGAACCATTTGTGGGCGGCGACGACATCGGTCTCGCAATCGCGGCCAGTCGCATACATCATGCCCAACTCGAAAAGAACATCGGCCTGGGCAGTTGCCCCCATGGCGCCGAAGCCGGCTTCAAGCATTTCAAAACGTGCCATTTCAAATCCCCTGTTCTGGCTCCCGAGAGCTGTCTCCGTCTGCCCCTCGGTGTCCTTGATTACCGTCGGGGGCGGCCGCTCTTTCGATGCTTTCGAGAATGCCCCGGAGGCTTGAATCCGTCGTTAAATGGCGTGCTTAATTTGAGGAAAACAAAGCTAAAACAAGAGGTAAACGCGAAAATTCGTTAAGGATACAAAGCCAGCAATCGCGCCGGTTTGCACAAGATTTGAAGAAAACTTGCGAGGCGCGGATCAAGACTCCGCTAACCACAGAAGACAAAGACGTGTGCGGCCCGTTTCATTTTTCGCCGGCGCGGCCGTTCGGGAGCGGGCAAAAACCCGCAACCCTTCCGTCGCGGCACCGCTTTTGTTTTTCCGGGAGCTGGACTAGCTTACGTTTGCGTAAGGGGCAGACACCCGGGACGGAGCCCGATTGGACTTACCTGAGGGAGGAAAGACATGTTTCGACAAGTGAGCCTGGCCCTCGCGGCCGCAATAATGATGACCGGCGCGGCATGGGCCGATCCGATCGAAGGCAATTGGAAAACGCAAGCCGGATCGACTGCCGCCATTTCGGGTGGCGGCGGGGCATTTTCGATTACGCTCAAATCCGGCAAATTTGCCGGCAAGAACATCGGTTCACTGAAGGTTGCCGGCGACAACAAATATGCCGGCACCATAACCGACCCGGAAACCGACAAGACCTATTCGGGCAAAGCATCGCTTTCCGGCAGTTCGCTCAAGATGAGCGGCTGCGTGCTCGGCGGGCTGATCTGCAAGAGCCAGACCTGGCATAAGCTCTGATCGTGCCATTCCTGCCAGGGGTGAGCGGGGCCAGTCGGCCCCGTTTTCATGTTATCGGTCTCGCAGCCGCGGCGTCGCCATAGGTCGCTGCTTTCAAGGCGGCCCGCCCAGAGATCATCAACCATTTTGAACCCCAGATGAACGGAGCCATCAGAGCCGGTTCAGCCGGGGCAAGGCATTGTCATGCGTATTGAAGGAGACACCGCGCAATGCTTGCCCGCCGCTTCACCATCGTCTGCCTGCTGATGAGCCTGTTCGGCATGTTGTTCGCCGTCCTTGTCGCCGAAGCCGGCCGGCCGTCCCGCTCCTGGGACGTCGCAAGTTCCTGCCGACTCGGTTGCTTGAACCATCTTCACCACTGAAACGACAAAGAGCTGAACCTTTAGAGAAAAGCAAAACGCCGATGAACCGCCTCGCCGCCAACACCCTCAAGACGCTTCGGCTGCTGCCGCGCGCGGCGCTCATCCTGACTGTTCTTTCGGTCCCGGTACTGGCCGTGCCGACGATGCGCACCAATGCTGGCTCGACGATCGAGGCGCCTGCGTTGAGGAAGTCAGGCCTCGGCTTTGTGCTGCTGGTTAGCCTGCAGCGCGGTTAGCAGACCGAAAAACGCCGACAGCGCGTATTGAGGCCGCCTTACCCCCTCCCAACCGCGCGTCCAACTCTCTATATTGAGTCATGGAAAAGCGAATCTATCCCCAAGCCATTGAATCGGTCGTCACGCCGGAGCCGTTTGGCCGACAGAGCTTCAACGATGCCAAGAAGGCGGTCGCGACCCTGCAGGTGCTTTACGACCGCAACACCAAGTTCCTGCGCGATTCATTTGCCGCGCTCGCCGCGGGCGGCGACAACAACAAACGCTACCGGGCCTTCTATCCGGAGATCGGCGTCACCACGAGTTCGTTCACCCAAATCGACTCGAGACAGGCCTATGGCCACATGCCGACGCCGGGGCATTTCTCAACCACCATCACCCAGCCTGCTCTTTTCGAAAGCTACCTCACCGAACAGCTTCGGCTAATCATGCGCAACCACGGCGTTCCCGTCACGGTTTCGGAATCGACCACTCCCATCCCGCTGCATTTCGCCTTCCTCGAAGGCACCCATGTCGACGGCGCTGCTGCCGAACGCATCAAACGGCCGATCCGTGACCTGTTCGACGTGCCAGATCTCGACGGCACCGACGACCAGATCGCCAACGGCACGTTCGAAGTGGCATTGGGCGAGGCACGGCCGCTGGCGCCGTTCACCGCGCAACGCATCGATTATTCGCTGCACCGGATGTCGCACTATACGGCGACCAGCCCCCAGCATTTCCAGAACTTCGTGCTGTTCACCAACTACCAATTCTATATCGACGAATTCGTGGCCCGTGCACGCGAATTGATGGCCAATGGCGGTGACGGATATGTCGAGTTCGTCGAGCCGGGCAACATCGTGACCAAGGTGGGGGACGGCGCGCCCTGTGAGGGCGCTGCGCCCCCTCGCCTGCCGCAGATGCCGGCCTATCATCTGAAGAAGCCGAACCATGGCGGCATCACCATGGTCAATATCGGCGTTGGCCCTTCCAACGCCAAGACGATCACCGACCATATCGCGGTGCTCCGGCCGCATGCCTGGGTGATGCTCGGCCATTGCGCCGGCCTGCGCAACACGCAGGCGCTCGGGGATTATGTGCTGGCCCATGCCTATGTACGAGAAGATCATGTCCTCGACGACGATCTTCCGGTCTGGGTGCCGATCCCGCCGCTAGCCGAAATCCAGGTGGCGCTGCAGGAAGCGGTCGCCGAGGTCACCGGGCTTTCCGGATATGATCTCAAGCGCATCATGCGCACTGGCACCGTCGCCACTATCGACAACCGCAATTGGGAGCTGCGCGACCAGCGCGGGCCGGTCCAGCGGCTGTCGCAGTCACGGGCGATCGCGCTCGACATGGAATCGGCGACGATCGCCGCCAACGGCTTCCGCTTCCGGGTGCCCTATGGCACGCTGCTTTGCGTATCCGACAAGCCGCTGCATGGCGAATTGAAGTTGCCGGGCATGGCGACCGAGTTCTACAAGCGGCAAGTAGCGCAGCACCTGACCATCGGCATCAGGGCGATGGAGAAGCTGGCTGAAATGCCGATGGACCGACTGCATTCGCGCAAACTCAGGAGCTTTTCGGAAACTGCCTTCCAGTAAATGCCGAATCGCATGTGTCTGTCCAGGTCAGGACATTTCGTCATCTTGATTGAGCCGCACTTCTGCCGATAGACAAGGCGATGGCACGTGTTCGGGACATGACGGTTGCGCTGGCATTCGTCGCAATGCTTGCACTCTCGGCCGCGCTGGTGGCCGGGTTCTTCGGATCGCTGCATCCGGCCCTCGATTCCTTTGCTCATTTCCGCGTCCATTTTTCGGTGCTGATGGCGCTTTGCGCGCTGCCGCTGCTCGCCACCTCGTTTCGCCTGCAGGCCGCGGCCGCATTGCTGTTTGCGATAGCCTCCTTTGCCACTACGTCGAATGCCTTGCCGCTTTCGCGGCTATGGCAGGTGCAGGCCGGCTACGAAGCCAAACCCGGTGACGAGCCAGTCTACCGCCTGCTGCAGATGAACCTCAGGTTCAACAATCCAACGCCTGAGAAGGTGCTGTCGCTGATCGGCCGGACCCAGCCTGATGTGATCACCCTCGACGAGGTGTCCGAGATGTGGAAGGCAAAGCTTGGGCTGCTATCCGGCGCCTATCCCCACCGGATCCTCTGCCCATATCCCAATGGCGTGTTCGGCGTTGCGCTGCTGTCCAGACGACCGTTTGCCATAGGCACGGAGCCGCACTGCGACAGCCGCGGCGCGATGGCGATCGCCACGGTCGATTTCGGCGGAACCGACGTCGATGTCGCCGCCATCCACCTCACCTGGCCATGGCCGCACAACCAATCACGGCAGATTGGAGGGTTGTCTGACGAAATCGCCTCGCTTGGCGAGACGTCGATCCTGGCAGGCGACTGCAACGCAGCGCCATGGAGCGCCGCCGTCCGGCGCGTCGCATCGCTTGGCAAGCTGACTGTAATGCCGTCGGTCGGGCCGACCTGGCTCTACAGAAGGCTGCCGGATTTCCTGCGCTTCGCCGGACTGCCGATCGACCAGGTTTTCAGCAAGGGCGCCATCGTTATCCGTTCGGCGTCGACCCTTGAGGACACCGGCTCAGACCATCTGCCGGTGCTGGTGGAGTTTTCGCTACGGTCGGATGAACAAAAGCCGCTCGACGAGCACCAGACGGCGACCGCGCTTGCGGCGCTGCCTGGCGGGACGCGAAGCTGAAAATCCGCAGTCCAATCTCGACCTGGCTTATTACTGGCCCACAAAAGCGCGGATGAGGTGCTCGACAGGGCCGCCGTCGCGATGCTCGTGCGCATCGAAGGCGATCTGCTTTGCCTCGTATTCGGCATAGATGGCATTGATCCGGCGCTTTGCCTCGCGACGTGCCTCGAAACAGTGCGGGTCATCACCGACTGTCAGCCCTCGAACCGACTTTTCGGTGGCCCGCATCATCTGTCTGGCGATGCGGCCATGGGTCTCTTCATGGGCGCGGACGCCAGCGAAGAACCGCTTCCAGCGCTTCTGCAGCGCAGGCGACGTGGCTGAGACTAGTTTGGGATAGGTATAGAAGAGATTGAGCGTCCCGTTGGCCTGGCGCAGGCGGCAGACGCCGTTTTCCCGATGGGCGTCGAAGGTCCAATCATCGACGCTGTAGCCGGTCTGCGCGATGGCGTGGGTCATGAAGCCGTGCTTCGGCCCACTGCGATCCATGGCCTCGATCAGGGCCGCGCCGGTGGTTCCGGCAATGCTGTAAGTTCGTGTCTTGACCAGCACCTTAGTGCCGGCCAAGGCTGCAGGGGCGCACAATGCCCCGATCGCCACAACGCTCGTCAGAACTGCCAGGCGCATTTTTCCTTCCTCCCTGTCGCCGCAGAAAGGAAACACAGGCAGGCGGTTTATTCAACAATCCTACGGTTGCGCTGCTCCTCATCTTGTTTAGTCCGGAGCAAACCTTGTGACTTACATGTTCTGGTAGACCGGGCCCTCGCCGCCCTGTGGCGGCACCCAATTTATGTTCTGGTTCGGGTCCTTGATGTCGCAAGTCTTGCAGTGCACGCAGTTCTGCGCGTTGATGACGAAGCGCACATCCTTGGCCGCAGGATCGGCGGCGGCATTGCCATCCTTGTCGACCCATTCGTAGACGCTGGCCGGGCAGTAACGCGTCGAGGGCCCCGCATAGACGTCATGCTCGGAGCGCTTCTGCAGGTCCATGTCGGCGACGAGCAGATGCACCGGCTCGTTCTCCTCGTGGTTGGTGTTGGACAGGAACACCGACGACAGCCGGTCGAAGGTCAGCACCCCGTCCGGCTTCGGGTAGGCGATCTTCTGGTGCGCGGCGGCCGGTTCCAGCGTCGCGTAGTCGGCCCTGCCGTGCTTCATCGTGCCGAAGGGCGAGAAGCCGAACAGCGTGTTCAGCCACATGTCGAGGCCGCCAAGGCCGACGCCGACAATGGTGCCGAAGCGCGACCATAGCGGCTTGACGTTGCGCACTTTCTTCAGGTCCTTGCCGATATCGGTGGCGCGCCAGGTGGCCTCGTAGGAGGCCAGCTCGTCATTGGTGCGGCCGGCGGCTATCGCATCACAGACATGCTCGGCCGCCAGCATTCCGGAGAGCACGGCATTGTGCGAGCCCTTGATGCGCGGCACGTTGACGAAGCCGGCCGCGCAGCCGATCAGCGCACCGCCGGGAAAGGACAGTTTCGGCACCGACTGCCAGCCGCCTTCGGTGATGGCGCGGGCACCGTAGCCCAGCCGCTTGGCACCCTCGAAGGTGCCGCGGATCGCCGGATGGGTCTTGAAGCGCTGGAACTCGTCAAAGGGCGACAGATAGGGGTTCTTGTAGTTCAGGTGAACGACGAAGCCGACTGCCACCTGGTTGTCCTCGAGATGGTAGAGGAAGGAGCCGCCGCCGGTCTTCATATCGAGCGGCCAGCCGAAGGAATGCTGGACAAGGCCGGGCCGGTGGTTTTCCGGTTTGATCTGCCAGAGTTCCTTGAGGCCGATGCCGTATTTTCCGGGCTCACGACCGTCGGAAAGGTGGTGTTTGGCGATCAGTTGCTTGGCCAGCGAGCCGCGCGCGCCCTCGCCGATCAAGACATATTTGCCCATCAGCGCCATGCCCGGCGCAAAGCCCGGACCGTGCGTGCCGTCCTTCTCGACGCCCATGTCGCCGGTGACGACGCCGGTGACCGCACCGGCCTCGTTGTAGAGCAGGCCGACCGCGGCAAAGCCCGGATAGATCTCGACGCCCAGCGCCTCGGCCTTGGTCGCCAGCCAGCGGCAGACATTGCCGAGCGAGACGATATAGTTGCCGTGATTGTTCATCAGCGGCGGCATCAGGATATTGGGCAGACGGAACGAACCGGCGGGGCCGAGAACCAGGAAATGGTCGTCGGTGACCGGTGTCCTGAAGGGATGACCCTCCTCTTCGCGCCAGCCGGGCAGCAGCCGGTCGATGCCGATCGGATCGACGACGGCGCCGGACAGGATGTGCGCACCGACTTCGCCGCCCTTTTCCAGCACGACGACGGAAAGCTCGGGATTGACCTGCTTGAGACGGATCGCGGCGGCGAGGCCGGCCGGGCCGGCGCCGACGATGACCACGTCGAATTCCATGCTTTCGCGTTCGATATCGCTCATCGATCCCTCACTGGCTCGCTATTCCCGGCATCTTGCTGGCTCACGCGCTGCATAGCGCATCAAATAGCGACGGGAAACCGGCGCGGACGTGACAATACCGATTTCGTCAAAAAGTCGCGTCCTGCCGCACAGATTCGCGGTGACGAGCATCAATCTTCAATCCTATTCCGTTTGCACAGATATGTCGCACTGATGTTTTTAATTGTTCGACGGCTTGCTTATCGGCCATACTTCCCGCCATGCGCATATTCGGGCCGGCTGGCTTTTCATCGACGCGCTTTTTTTTCACGCCCGGCCGGTTTTGCCGTGCGGTGCTCTTGGCGCTTCTGCCACTGACGGCCCTCGATGCCCGTGCCGAGCAGCAACTGGTCTGGGCGACCGGCGCCTATTCCTTTTCCGACGAGCGCGGCGGTTTCCGCATCACCGGGGCTTCCGGCATCGGCACGAAGGAGGATCCGCTGGTCATCACCGAAGAGCTGAATTCAGCGACGCCGGTAACGCTGGCCATTCGCACGACAAGGCCGATCCAGCCGTTCGGCAAGGCGGGAGACTTCGCCAATGGTCTGATGTATATGCGCATCGACGTGCTCAACAATAGCGGCCAAGCCTGGGTCGAGTTCCAGTTCGAACTCCAGGAGATCCTCGACCAGCCGAGCGTGTTCGGCGATGGCCTGTCGTTCGACCAGCGCAACAAAACGCCCGAAAATATCTGGTCGAGCAGCTACGCCGATTTCGACCGCAATTTCGAACCGTATGACCGCCTGCTGTTCAAGAACGGCAAGATCGACCCGCTGAAGACCGCCAGCTTCTATTTCCTGATCACCGACTACACGCCGCGCTGGACGTTCTATCTGGTGCAGGATCCGCGCATACCGTCGAGCTGAACTTGCAAATTCAAGCTCCGCGGCCGAATGTGAAACCATGACTGCCGCCCCCTACACTAGCCGAGCCGATCTCGCCGAGCTGCTGGCCTTCTACGCCAGCGCCGGCGTCGACGAGGCACTTGAAGAACAGCCGGTAAACAGATTTGCAGAAGCCAGGCCGCCGGAGCGGGTGCCTGCGGCTGCCGCTCTGCCGGCCGGTGAAAATGCATCGCCTCATCGCTCGACGAGCGTGTCGCGCGCCGAAATGGGCGAGAGACCGAATACGGCACCGGCAGTGCGAACGTCCCCGGCCATGTCAACGGTGCCCGACGAGGCGCAGGCGGCATTGGCGCGGCAACTGGCGAGATCGGCGGCAAGCCTCGACGAGCTTCGCCAGCACATGGCGGCATTCGACGGCTGCAATCTTAAATTCACCGCCAAGAACCTGGTGTTCGCCGACGGCAATCCGACTGCCGCGGTGATGCTGGTCGGCGAAGCGCCGGGCCGCGACGAGGATATAGAGGGCTTGCCGTTCGTCGGCCGCTCGGGCCGGCTGCTCGACCGCATGCTGGCCGCGATCGGTCTTGACCGGACATCTGCCTACATCGCCAACGTGATTCCCTGGCGGCCGCCGGGCAACCGCACGCCGACGCCGCACGAGACCGAGATCTGCCGGCCGTTCATCGAGCGGCAGATCGAACTGGTCAATCCGAAGGTGCTGGTCAATCTCGGCGGCCCGTCGGCAAAGACCCTGCTCAACACCTCCGAAGGCATATTGCGGCTGCGCGGCAACTGGCGCGTCCACACGACCCCGTCTGGCGTCGCCATTCCCGCCATGCCGACCCTGCATCCGGCCTATTTGTTGAGAACGCCGGCGCACAAGAAGCTGGCGTGGCGGGATTTCCTCGAAGTGAAGGCGAAGTTGCGGGCACTTGGGTAACGGTGCAGAACGCGTCTTCCGTCCTCCCCTTGCGAGGAAGGAAGGGCGGCATCATGACCTCGCAGGTAATTGAAATGCGCCCACTGCCGGCCTAGTCATCTCGTCATGACAGCAGCCCAGATTTCCGCCGGCAGTCTCATTCGCGAATGGCGTACACGCCGGCGCATGAGCCAGCTCGACCTCGCTATGGAGGCCGAGATCTCGCAGCGGCATCTGAGTTTCGTTGAAAGCGGCCGCGCCGCACCCTCGCGTGACATGGTGCTGCATCTGGCGGAGCAGCTTTCGATCCCGCTCAGGCAGCGCAACCAGCTGCTGCTGGCCGCCGGCTTTGCCCCGAGCTTCAGCGAACGACCACTTGACGATGCCTCGATGGCACCGGCGATGGCGGCGGTCGAGACCGTGCTCAAGGCGCACGAGCCGTTCCCGGCGCTTGCCGTGGACCGGCATTGGAACCTGGTGTCGGCGAACGCCGCCATCGGCCCGTTCCTCGCCAATGTCGCCGACGCCTCCCTGCTGAAGCCGCCGGTCAACGTGTTGCGCCTCAGCCTGCATCCCGGCGGCATCGCGCCGCGCATCGTCAACCTTGCGGAATGGCGGACGCATCTTCTGGAGCGGCTGAAGCGGCAGAACGACGCTGCCGCCGATCCGGTTCTGGTCGAGCTCGAGCGCGAGCTTCGGGCCTATCCGTCCGGCCTTAAAGGCAGCCGGCCGGCGCCGGTCGAACCGAACGCGATTGTCCATCCGCTCAAGCTTGCCCATGGCGACGCGGTGCTGTCGTTCATCAGCACCATCACCGTGTTCGGCACGCCGCTCGACGTGACGCTGTCGGAGCTGGCGATCGAATCTTTTTTCCCCGCCGACGAGCAGACGCGGGCGGTGCTGATGCGGCTGGCGAAAGAGCGGACCGACGCAGCGGGCTGATCACCCTTCCGGCGCGACGGCCTTGCGGGTGCGGGTGCGTTCGAGACCCAGCTGGCGCTCGCGCCAGATGATGAAAATCCCCGCCGCAACCACGATCATGCCGCCGACCAGCATGTTGATCGTGGCGACGTCGCCAAAGACCAGATAGCCGACGACGACGCCGAGGATCATCGAAGTGTATTCGAAAGGTGCTACGACGGAAGCCTCGGCATGGCGATAGGCCGAGGTCATCAGGATCTGGCCAAGCCCGCCGCAAAAACCCGCGGCAATCAGAAGCCCCGCCTGTGCTGGCGTCAGCGCCTGCCAGCCGAATGGCAGCGAAAGCAGCGCCATGACGCTCGCGGTTACCGAAAACCACAGCACGATGGTCGCCGTCCGCTCGCTCTGGACGAGGTTGCGAACCAGGAGCATGGCGATGGCCGAGATCGCCGCGGCTATGAGGGCGGCGATGACGCCAAGCACCTCCTGATCGCCAAGGGCAGCGCCCGAACTGAGCAGCGTCAGTTCCGGCCACGAGATGATCAGCACCCCGACCAGGCCGACGGCAACCGCACTCCAGCGATAGATGCGGATGGCTTCGCCGAGGAAGATCGAACTGAACACCACGACCAGCAGCGGCTGCGCGTAGTTCAGTGTGATCGCCTCCGGCAGCGGCAGCCGCGTCAGCGCGAAGAAGCCGAGCCCCATGGCACAGACACCGACGACGCCGCGCGCAATGTGGTTGAGCGGGCGCTTTGTCGAAAAGGCGGTTCCGAGTTTTCCCTGGAAGGCGAGGAAGGCGATGATCGGAAAAATGGCAAAGAAGGAGCGGAAGAAGACGATCTGGCCCGCCGGCACGGTGCCTGCCGCCTTGATGCAGGACGACATGCCGACGAAGACCGCCACCGATACGATCTTGAGCAAGATCCCG
This sequence comes from Mesorhizobium sp. M0145, assembly GCF_040322355.1. Taxonomy (NCBI): domain Bacteria; kingdom Pseudomonadati; phylum Pseudomonadota; class Alphaproteobacteria; order Hyphomicrobiales; family Phyllobacteriaceae; genus Mesorhizobium; species Mesorhizobium sp. M0145. The sequence goes on along the minus strand of NZ_JAMYTK010000009.1, from coordinate 170,186 downwards.
GTCAGCGTGCTGTGCTCGCCGGCAAGGTCGCCAGCTGCAAGCACTGGCAAATCCGGTCTGGCTGTCACGCCCCTTTTGCTTCCTCGATCGCCGCCCAGATGCACGCCGGCGTTGCCGGCATGTCGATATGCCTGATGCCGTAGGTGCGGTAGAGCGCGTCGGTCACCGCATTGAGCGCGGCAGGCGTCGACCCGATCGTACCCGCCTCCCGCGCGCCCTTGATGAAGGCCATATCCTCGCGACGCAACACAGAGGCGCTCGTTCCGAATTTCGGCGTGACGACGGTCATGGAAGCCTCGCGATGATGCTTGGGAAATGATCGCCTGAAATAGACGTCGCTGCAGTTTTGTCGAGGGAACGTTTCGTGTAAAGAGCGCAGACTTCAAATTATTTGGACCAGCGGACCCGCCCGCCGCTCCCGGATCGACAGGAAAAATCAAGGAATGCGCACAGATACCGGCCAGGTCTTCAAGCTCGAAGACTATCGCCCCAGTGATTATCTCATTCCGGAAACCAGCCTGACTTTCCGCCTTTCGCCTGAAGCAACGCATGTGACCGCCGTGCTGACGGTCGAACGCCGCGACGGGATTGCGGCGTCGGTGCCACTGGTGCTGGATGGCGACGGGCTGACGCTCCGCAGCATCGCCATCGACGGCCAGGAACCGAGCCCTGCGGATTTTCTCGCCACGCCCGATCAACTGACAATCATCAGCCCCCCTGCGACAAGGCGCTTCCAGCTGAGAATTGAAACCGTGTTGGCGCCGGCGCAGAACGAAGCGCTAATGGGCCTCTATCGCTCGAGCGACGTCTATTGCACACAATGCGAGGCCGAAGGCTTTCGCCGCATCACTTATTTCCTCGACCGTCCCGACATCCTGTCGGTCTATACGGTCCGCATCGAAGCTCAGCGCCGTGAGGCGCCGCTGCTTTTGTCCAACGGCAACCCGGCCGATGGCGGCGAGCTTGCCGGCGGCTGGCACTATGCGGTCTGGCACGACCCCTTCCCCAAGCCGTCCTATTTGTTTGCGCTGGTGGCGGGCGACCTCGGCAAGATCTCGGACAGTCTCGTCACCCTGTCTGGCCGCAAGGTCGAGCTCGGAATCTATGTCGAACCGGGCAAGGAGAGGCTCGCCGGCTACGCCATGGACGCTTTGAAACGGTCAATGAAATGGGACGAGGAGGCATTCGGCCGCGAATACGACCTCGATGTCTTCAACATCGTCGCCGTGTCCGACTTCAATATGGGCGCAATGGAGAACAAGGGCCTCAACATCTTCAACGATAAGTACGTTCTTGCCGACCAGGAAACTGCGACCGACGCCGATTTCGCCAATATCGAAGCCATCATCGCGCATGAGTATTTCCACAATTGGACAGGTAACAGAATCACTTGCCGCGACTGGTTCCAGCTTTGCCTGAAGGAAGGGCTGACGGTTTTCCGCGACCACGAATTCTCGGCCGATCAGCGCTCGCGCGCCGTCAAGCGCATCGCCGAGGTGCGTACGCTGCGTGCCCATCAGTTTCCCGAGGACCAAGGGCCGCTGGCGCATCCGGTCCGGCCTCGCCGCTACCGCGAGATCAACAATTTCTACACGGCGACGGTCTACGAAAAAGGCTCGGAAGTCGTGCGCATGATCCATACCATCCTCGGCGCCGAGACGTTCCGCGCCGGCATGGACCTCTACTTCGAACGTCACGACGGCCAGGCGGCGACGATCGAAGACTTCATCAAAGTGTTCGAAGACGTCTCAGGTCGCGACCTGTCGCAGTTTGCGCTGTGGTATCATCAGGCCGGTACGCCGAACCTGACCGTCAGTTCGGCGTATAATCCGGCGGCGCGGGAATTCACGCTCGAAATCGAGCAGTCGGTGCCGCCAACACCGGCGGAAAGCCGCAAGCGGCTGATGCACATTCCGCTTGCCTTCGGCCTGGTTGGCGCCGGTGGCGAGGCGATAGCCCATAGCGGCGCCGAAGGGGCGAATGTCGAGGACGGTGTCATCCATATCCGCAAACGCCGCCACGTCGTCAGGTTTTCCGGGATTGCCGAGCGTCCGGCCATGTCGCTCAACCGCGGCTTTTCGGCGCCGGTGACGCTTTCGGTCGAGCAGCGGCCCGACGACCAGTTTTTTCTGGCTGGCCACGACAGCGACGCCTTCTCGCGCTGGCAGTCGTTCAACACTCTTTTGACCGATGCGCTGATTGCAGCCTTCCGCCAGATCCTGGACCACAGGCAACCCGAGTTCAGCGCCCGGCTGACCGGGCTTGCCGGCAAGACAGCCGGCGACGAAGCGCTCGAACCCGCCTATCGGGCGCTGGCGCTGGCGCTGCCCGGCGAGGCCGATATCGCCCGCGACATCGGCAAGAACATCGACCCCGACGCCATTTTCGCGGCGCGCGAGGCGCTGGCGGTTGCGATCGCCGAGGCCAACCGCGAGATATTCTCCAACCTTTACGATCGGCTCGCCGACAATGGTCCGTTCAGCCCGGACGCGGCCAGTGCCGGGCGGCGTGCACTGCGCAATGTCCTGCTGGACTATCTCTCCTTGCTGCCGGGAGGTGCGGGACTCGCTGCCGGGCACTTCCAATCGGCGACCAACATGACGGATCGTGCCGCGGCGTTGACCGTTCTTGCGCACCGTCACCATGGCTCACCTGAAGCGACCAAGGCACTGGCCGATTTCGAGGCGAAATATGCAACCGATCCGCTGGTCATGGACAAATGGTTCCAGACCCAGGCCAGCGTGCCCGGCCCGCAAACCGTGGACGCGGTGCGCGCCTTGACCAGCCACCCGGCGTTCTCGATCGCCAACCCGAACCGGGTACGGGCACTCATCGGTACGTTTTCCAGCGCCAACCAGACCGGCTTCCATCGCGCCGACGGCCAAGGCTACCGGCTTTTCGTCGAAACGGTGCTGCAGGTCGAAAAACGCAACCCGCAGGTGGCCGCCAGGCTGGCGACGGCGCTCAGGTCGTGGCGCTCGCTCGAACCGGTGCGGCAGGCCAAGGCAAGGGAGGCGTTGCTTTCGATCGCCAATACCGAGAAGCTGTCGGCCGATTTGCGAGACATCGTCGAGCGCACCCTGGCGTAAGCGACCTCCCGTTCTCCCCTTGTGGGAAAAAGGGAAGACCACCCGAAAACCCCATTATTTTAGTCGATTTTTAATCTTTTTTCGCCGCGCCTCTGGACAAGGCGAATCACCTTTGATTCTTTAGTGACGATTCGGAAGTGCGGCGTTGCCGGATCGTCAAGCGGGACAGAAAATCGGGGAGTGCCATTTATGGCGAAGGCGGACGCGTGGGGCGCGCCCGGTGGGACGGCGTTTGAGCGTCGCGAGGCGCGAAGCGACGGTCTCGCGGGCAATACGCGGCTCATCGCCGAACCTGCCTACCGACGGCTGCTGGCAGCCGAGCCGCTGTTGCGGCGATCGATCCCGGCCCTCATCATCATGTTTCTGTTGATCATCGCAGTACTGCGCTTTCTTTCGCTGATGAACGAGCGCGACGAGATCGAGCGCGACGCCAAGGCGATCCTTGCGCTGGCCGCCGGCCAACTGGCCAGTTCGATCGCCGACGCGACCATGGTTTCCGCGCCCGGCGCGATCCAGGACCTGCTGGAGAGCACCGGTCGTCAGGGCGCGATGGGCCGAAGCCACGTACTGGCGATCACCGATAGCGCCTTCAAGATCATTGCCGTATCGCCGCAGTCGATGCACTGGGAGGGGCGATCGCTCGATGGCGTCGTGCAGGGCGGGCAGCCGCTGTTCATGTTCGGTGACCGCGCCGGGGTAATGGAGGTCAACATCGGCGGACAGGACTGGTACGCGGCAGTGAGCCTGGCGAATGGCCGAAGGGGTGCCGCGGCAGCGTTCGTGCCGCAGGAGGCAGTTTTTGACGCCTGGCGCAAGACGGTCTCACTCAACGTCACGCTGTTCGTGCTGACGGCCGGCGTGCTGATCATCATCCTCTACGCCTATTTCGGCCAGGCGGCGCGCGCCCAGGCCGCCGATCGCATCTATCTCGAAGCCCACCAGCGCATCGACATGGCGCTGGTGCGCGGCCGCTGCGGCCTGTGGGATTGGGACATGGTGCGCGGCAAGATGTACTGGTCGCGCTCGATGTACGACATGCTGGGCTACGAGCCTTGTGACACGATGCTGTCGTTCGGCGAAGTCGATGAAATCATTCATCCCGAGGACGGCGATTTGTTCGAACTCGCCAACAGGATCGTCGCACGCGAGATCGACCATATCGACCAGGTGTTCCGGATGCGCCATGCCGACGGGCAATGGGTTTGGATGCGCGCAAGAGCACACGTTATCGACCCGGAAGCGCCGGAGATCCAGCTGATCGGCATCGCCGTCGACGTCACCGAGCAGCGGCATCTGGCGCTGCGCTCCGAAGCGGCGGACCTGCGCCTGAGGACGGCCATCGAAAACATCAACGAATCTTTCGTGCTGTGGGATTCGTCCGAGCGCCTGATCATGTGCAATTCCAAATACCAGCAGGACAACGGCCTGTTGGATCGCGACGTGATGCCGGGCGCTCCGCGCGCCGTTCTGGAGGAACGCATGCTGGCCTTCGCCTCGGAGCGGCGGCTTGCCAACACCAACGGACCGCAGGGAGGCGTGACCTTCGAGCGCCAGCTTGCCGACGGCCGCTGGCTGCAGGTGAACGAGTTGCGGACAAGGGACGGCGGTACCGTCTCTGTCGGCTCCGACATCACCCAGATCAAGCTGCACCAGGAGAAGCTGGTCGACAGCGAGCGCCGGCTGATGGCGACAATCCATGACCTCAGCCTTGCCCGCCGCGCGGAAGAAGAACGGGCTCGTGAGCTCGTCGAACTCAATCGCAAATACATGAAGGAAACCGAGCGCGCCGAAGCGGCGAACCGGGCGAAATCCGAATTCCTGGCCAACATGTCGCACGAGTTGCGCACCCCGCTCAACGCGATCATCGGCTTCTCGGAACTGATGGAACGGCGGCTGTTCGGGCCGCTGGGTTCGCCGCGCTACGAAGAGTATGCCACCGACATCAACGGCAGCGGCAAATATCTTCTCGGCGTGATCAACGACATTCTCGACATGTCGAAGATCGAGGCCGGCCAGTTCGCACTGGATCAGGAAGAAATCGATCTCTGCCCGCTTATCAGGGAGACGGTTCGCGTCGTCTCTCTGCAGGCGGCGGAAAAGTCGATCACCGTCGAAACCCGCATCGCCGATTCGCTGACGCTGTTCGCCGACCGCAGGGCGATCAAGCAGATCCTCATCAACCTTCTGTCCAATGCGGTGAAGTTCACCGGGCAAGGCGGCCACATCTCGGTCAGAGCCCGCAGCATTTCCAGCGCGCTGATCCTGACGATCGAGGACAATGGCTGCGGCATCCCGAAGGCGGCGCTGAGCAAGCTCGGGCGGCCATTCGAACAGGTGCAAAACCAGTTCTCCAAGAGCCATGCCGGCTCCGGCCTCGGCCTCGCCATCTCGCGCTCGCTGGCCGAGCTTCAGGGTGGCGCGTTGAAGATCCGCTCGACCGAAAGCGTCGGAACGATCGTCTCGGTACGCATCCCGATCAAGAAAGCCGCGCAGGCGGTCAGGGCCGCTGCCTGAATGACAAAATAAGTCTCCGGCGGCTCGCGCCGCCGGAGCGGTTGTCAATTCTCACTGCATGCCGTCAGCGCCATCATTGCCCTCGCCGTCCCATTGGCGGTGACGGCCGGGACCCTTCGGCAGTTCGTTCTTCTCGATTTTCCCGTCATTGTCACGGTCGAGCATGGCGAAGACCTTCTTCTGGCGGCTTGTGATGTCGTCGGCGGTCAGCGTGCCGTCGCCCTTGGTGTCGTAACGGGCGATGATGCGCCTGGCCATCTGCTCGAAGCGTGCTTTCTCCAGCGCGTCGGCGAGCTGTGCCACGGTCAGCTTGCCGCCATTGTCGGCGACCATCTTCTTCAGCCGCGCGTTCATGGCGTCGGAGAACTGGTCGAAGGTGATGGTGCCGTCATTGTCCTTCATGACCTTGCCGAGGCGCATCATCATGCCGTCGCGCGGCCCGGCCCCGGAGTGCTCGTCTGCATAGGCAGCGGTGCCGACGGCGCCGGCCAGGGCTGCGAAAACGAGTGCAAGTCTGGTCGTCTTTCTCATGGTCTTCTCCTGTTGCATCGTCACCCCCGATGCTAGAGCGGCGGACCTTCAATCCCCCGCTCTATCTCTTTGATTGAACATCGGAACCTCCCAAAGCAGGTCGCAATTTTGGGCCCGATGCTCTCGCCCGTACGGCTGGTTGCCGTCACGGTTGTTTCGCACGAAGCAGAAGGTCGAAATCCTTTCTGACCTTCTGCGACGTCTCCCCGAGATGCGCTTCAAGCACCCCGAAATCCGGCAGGTCGGTGACGGCCAGAAGCAGATCCGAAAGCCCTGGCGGAACGTCGTCTCGTTCGAACGCGCCGGTGAGGCAAAGCCGTATCATCTGGGTCAGCGCCAGATAGAGCGAATAGGCATCCACCAGTTCCTGCCTGACCTGGGCGCTGGCGAAATCCGGCGCCAGGCGCGACAGGACCTCAGCCGTGCCGGTGGCCCTGCGGCCTGCCTCGATCTTTCCGGTGATCAGCGCAATCTGGGCAATGAATTCGAGATCGATGAGGCCGCCCGGGATCAGCTTGATGTCCCAGGGATCGCGCGGCGGCTTCTCCTTGTCGACCATGGCGCGCATCTCGGATGCCTCGGCCATCACCTTGGCTGGATCGCGCGGCAGAGCGAGCACTGCGGCAACTTCTCCCTCGACCTCGCGGCAGAGCTCGGCATCGCCGCCGATCGTGCGGGCGCGCGCCAGCGCCATGTGCTCCCATGTCCAGGCTTCCTGGCGCTGATACTTCTTGAAGGCGTCGACATGGGTGGCCACCGGCCCCTTGTTGCCGGACGGCCGCAGGCGAAGGTCGAGCTCGTAGAGCACGCCCTCGGCGGTCGGCGCCGAAACGGCGGCGATCAGCCGCTGTGTCAGCCGGCTGTAGTAATGCGACGGGGCAAGCGGCTTGTCGCCGTCGGACTCCTCCGCATCGGCGTCGTGATCGTAGAGCAGGATGAGGTCGACGTCGGAGCCCGCCGTCAGTTCGCGGCTGCCGAGCTTGCCCATGCCGAGCAGCGCGACCCGGCCGCCGGCAATATAGCCATGACGCAAAGCGAATTCCGCCATCACCGCCTGCAATGCCGCCTCGATGGTCAGGTCGGCGAGATCGGAAAAAGCGCGGCCGGCGCGCGGCGGGTCGATCGACCCGGCAAGCAGCCTGACGCCGATCAGGAATTTTTGCTCCGAAGCAAAGATGCGCAGCCGGTCGAGCACGTCTTCATAGGCTCTGTCGCCTTCGAGGAAGGCGGCAAGGCGCGCCGACAGATAGGCGCGGTTTGGCAGTTCGCTCAGCAGCGCCGGATCGAGCAGCCCATCGAAGACATGCGGCCGGCGCGTGATGATGGCGGCCAGCCGCGGTGCCGCGCCCATGATAGTCGCCATCAGCTTCAGCAAAGCCGGATTCGACTGCAGCAGCGAAAACAGCTGGATGCCGGCAGGCAGGCCGGCAAGGAATTCGTCGAAGCGGATCACTGCGTCGTCCGCCCGCCGCGTCTGGCCGAAGGCTTGCAGCAGCGCCGGCGTCAGTTCGGTCAGCCGCTCGCGCGCTTCCGCCGACCTGGTGACGCGGTAGCGGCCGAAGTGCCAGCCGCGGATAACCCGGCAGATGTCGCTCGGCCGCTGGAAGCCGAGCCGCTGCAAGGTCTGCAAGGTGTCGGGATCGTCGACGTCGCCGGTAAAGACCAGATTGCCGATGCCGGCCGAAAGCTCCGGCGCGGTTTCGAACAGCGCTGCATAGTGGCGCTCGACCTGGTGCAGCGCCGCGCGGAACGTTTCGGCAAAGCCTGCCGCATCGGCAAAGCCCAGCATGCGGGCGACGCGCTCCAGCCCCTCTTCGTCCTCCGGCAGGATATGCGTCTGCTGGTCGGCAACCATCTGGATGGCATGTTCGACGCGGCGCAGGAACCAGTATTGCCTGGTGAGCGCATCGCGCGCGTCGGCGGTGATCCAGCCGCGCGCGGCGAGCTCGCCGAGCATCGGCACGGTCTCGCGGCCGCGCAGTTCGGGAAAGCGGCCGCCGGCGATGAGTTGCTGGGTCTGGACGAAGAACTCGATCTCGCGGATGCCGCCGCGGCCGAGCTTGACGTTGTGGCCTTTGACCGCGACCTCGCCATGGCCCTTGTGGGCGTGGATCTGGCGCTTGATCGAATGGACGTCGGCAATCGCCGCGTAGTCCATGTATTTGCGCCAGATATAGGGCTGCAGTCCCTTCACGAACGCGGCGCCGGCGGCAACATCGCCGGCCACCGGGCGCGCCTTGATCATGGCGGCGCGCTCCCAGTTCTGGCCGCGCGCCTCATAGTAGCGCAGTGCCGCCTCGACCGGGATCGCCAGCGGCGTCGAGCCGGGATCGGGACGAAGCCTGAGATCGGTGCGGAAGACGTAACCGTGCTCGGTGCGGTCCTGGAGGATACGGACAAGCCGGCGGGTCAGGCGCGAAAACAGCTCTGTGGCATCGAGCGGATCGACGACGGCAGGCGCATCGGGGTCGAAGAAGACGACGAGGTCGATGTCGGAGGAGAAGTTCAGCTCATGCGCGCCGAGCTTGCCCATGCCGAGCAGAATCCAGCCCGAGCGTCGCGCCGGATTTTTGGCATCCGGCAATCGGAGCTTGCCTTGCTCATGCGCGTCGCGGAGCAGGAAATCGACAGCCGCACGCGTGCAGGCGTCGGCAAGGTCGCTCAGTCGCCGCACCGTCAGCGAGGTCTCGGCTTCGCCGGCGAGATCGGCCAAGGCGATCAGGAAATGCGCCTCCGCCTTGCATTGGCGCAGCTCCATCATCAGGCTGCTTTCGGAGACGGCCTGTACGCGTGCTGCCTTGTCGACCGCGGCGCCGATCGATGATAGCCGCGCCTCGATGGCCTCGTCGAAAAGCGCATCGAGTATCCGCGGCCGGCGGCGCGCGGTATCGCGCAGGAACGGCGACAGGTCGAACACGGCGGCGAGGAAATCCTGGACGACCCCCTTGCCTGCCAAGAATTTCGCCAGTCGCGGCAGTTCTTTTTGCCGCGCGGCGTCGGCGATCTCCGACAATTCCTGCCTGGCGCGGCTTGCATCCAGCGGAACGAGCTTTATCGTCGGCTTCAACAGCCTGTCCGTTTCGAGGCGTCGCACTGCCATCCTCGCCACCATCAGCGATCCTCCCGCCCGGGAAAACTCATGACGACGGACAATCCGGGATTGCCGGGCAGAAGCTCAAGCCGTCCATTGTGGAACGTCACGATCGCCTTGGCGAGGCTCAAGCCAAGGCCGGAACCCGGCTGCGAGCGGCTCTTTTCCAGCCGCACGAAACGCTCGGTCACCCTGGCGCGGTCGACATCGTCGGGAATGCCCTGGCCGTTGTCGGAGACGGCGAGTCTGATCTCGCTGCCGACACGCTCCAGCGTCACGCGAACCGTAGGCCTGGAGGTCGAGTCGGTCGAATATTTGATCGCGTTGTCGACGATGTTGGACAGCGCCTGGCCAATCAGCTCGCGATTGCCGTTGACGGCGAAGGAACCTTGCACCGAAGTTTCGAGCGTCACGCCCGCCTCCTCCGCTACCGGCTCGTAGAGTTCGACGACGTCGTGCACGGCAGCGGCCAGATCAACCCTGGTGGTGCTTTCCGAGGAATAGCCGGCTTCCAGTCGCGAGATCATCAGGATGGCGTTGAAGGTCTTTATCAGCTGATCGGATTCGGCGATCGTTCCTTCCAGCGCCTGCCGGTAGTCGCTGGTGTTGTGCTTGCCGGAAAGCGTCGCCTCGGCGCGATTGCGCAGCCTGGTCAGCGGCGTTTTCAGGTCGTGGGCGATGTTGTCGGAGACCTGCTTCAGGCCCTCGTTGAGCGTGGCGATCCTGGCCAGCATGGAATTGAGGTTTTCCGACAGCCGGTCGAACTCGTCGCCGGCGCCGGTGACCGGCAGCCGGCCGGAAAGATCGCCGCCCAGGATACGGCGGCTCGCCTCGGACACGCTGTCGATGCGCTTCAGCGCCGCGCGCCCGACAAAAAACCAGATCAGCAGCCCGCCGACGCCCATCATGCCGAGCGCCAGCATCAGAGCGCGGCGAATGACGGCGCGGAAGCGCTCCGGCTCGCCGAGGTCGCGGCCGACCAGCATGATCATCTGGTTGGGCAGGCGCAGCACCAGGGCAATGGCGTTGTGGCCTTTCTCGCCTTCGGCCTGGACTTCGCTCTGGGCGGGCTCGTTCGGGTCGGCGACCGGGTTGCGCTGCCGCTCGAGCTCGCCCTCACCGAAGCGGCGGTAGGAGAACGGTTCGGTGGTCCAGCCCTCGGCCTCGATCACGCCCGGCTCCAGGCTCTGCACGTTGCCGGTCAGGATCTGGCCGTTGGCATCGGCGATCAGATAGAGATTGGCGCCGGGCTGGCGGGAGCGCTGCTCGACGACACGGACCAGCAGCGGCAAGCCGCCGCGCTGATAGGCGCGGGCGAGGCCGAGCACCTCGTCGTTGATCGTGTCCTGGGTCTGGCCGGTCAGCATGCGCGCCGACAGCGAGGTCATGTAAAACACGAGCAGCACCGCGCAGATGGCGAACAGCAGGAGGTAGAGCGCCGAAAGCCGCGCTGCCGTCGTCTTCATGATGGCCGGCACGGAAAGAGTCATGGGGTTCTAGCCGCTTTTCAGCATGTAGCCGGCGCCGCGAACCGTGTGCAGGATCGGCTTGTCGAAGCCCTTCTCGATCTTGCCCCGCAGCCGCGAGATATGAACGTCGATGACGTTGGTCTGCGGATCGAAATGGTAGTCCCAGACATTCTCGAGCAGCATGGTGCGCGTCACCACCTGGCCGGCATGGCGCATCAGATATTCGAGCAGGCGGAACTCGCGCGGCTGCAGCGTTATCTCGCGCCCGGCGCGGCGCACCGAGTGCGACAGCCGGTCGAGTTCGAGATCACCGACCCGGTAGACGGTTTCGGCTTCCCTGGCGCTGGCGCGGCGGTTCAGCACCTCGACGCGGGCGAGCAGTTCGGAAAAGGCGTAGGGTTTGGTCAGATAGTCGTCGCCGCCGGCGCGCAGACCGGTGACCCGGTCGTCGACTTCGCCGAGCGCCGACAGGATCAGCACGGGCGTCGTATTGCCCCGGGACCTGAGCCCGGCAATGACGGACAGGCCGTCGCGACGCGGCATCATGCGGTCAATGACCATGACGTCATAGTCGCCGGAATCGGCGAGCGCGAAGCCGGTTTCGCCGTCGCCGGCGACATGGGCGGTATGGCCGGCCTCGGCGAACGCCTTCTGCAGGTAGTCGGCTGCCTCGCGATCGTCTTCTATGACGAGAATCTTCATAGAACCGTTATACGCGATTTCACTGGAAGATTGAGTGGCCGGCATATGCATCGTGGCCTTCTCCATGACGTATCGCGAACAAAGTGATTCAGGGATACGCGGTAAGTCTTTGTTTTAGCATGTCGTAGCCTAAAATCGCTTCACGCCTTGAGCGGCATGTTCGAGCGGCAGCGGGCGATGGGAGGCCCGCTGCCGCTGGGGCGGAACACGATGACTGACTAACGTATTCAGGCCCCGTGCTTTCCCGTGCGGTGGCTCGGGGGTGTTGAAAACCGCCGCATCGGAAAAGTCGACCACTAGAGCGCCGCGCGTCCTCTTGGACGCGCAAAGGACGCTCTAGCACCTTGAATCGGCGCATGAGCCTTTCCGAAAACGGAATACGTGTTCGGGGTCATGCGCTCAGCCCTTGGCGACAGGCAGTGCGACGAAGCGGTTGCTGTCGTCGCGGGTGATCTGCATCAGCACCGCCTTGCGGCCGGACTTCACCGCGTCGGCCATCGCCTTGTCGACGTCGCCGGCGCCGTTCACTTCCGCCGAATTGACGGAGGTGATGACGTCGCCGGGCTGGATGCCGCGATCGGCGGCATCGCTGTCGGGGTCGACATCGGTCACCACAAGGCCCTTGCCATTGTCAGACTTGGTGACGGTCAGGCCGAGATCGGCGAGCGTGTCGGTCTTCGGCGCGGGGGCAGGCTGCTGGTCGGCCGAGGCCTGCTTGTCGCTCGACGGCAGCTTGCCGAGATCGACCTTAACCGCCTCGCTCTTGCCGTTGCGCCACACCGTGACATCGACAGATTTGCCGGGCGGGTAAGCGCCGATCAGGCGGGCGAGTTCCTTCGGCGAAGCAACGTCCTTGCCGTCCACCTGGGTGATCACGTCACCGGCGGTGATGCCGGCCTTCTTGCCGGGACCGTTGTCCTGTGCGCTGGCAACGAGCGCGCCCTTGCCGGACCCAAGGCCAAGCGACTCGGCGATTTCGGGCGTGACCGGCTGGATTTCGACGCCGAGCCAGCCGCGCTGGACTGTACCGTTCTTCATCAGATCCTGCACGACCTGCTTGGCGGTCGAAGCGGGAATATCGAAGGCAATGCCGACGCTGCCGCCCGACGGCGAGAAGATCGCGGTGTTGATGCCGACAACCTGGCCGTTGAGGTTGAAGGTCGGGCCGCCCGAATTGCCGCGGTTCACCGAGGCGTCGATCTGGATGAAGTCGTCATAGGGACCGGCGCCGATATCGCGGCCGCGGGCCGAGACGATGCCGGCGGTAACCGTGCCGCCGAGGCCGAACGGATTGCCGACAGCCACCACCCAGTCGCCGACGCGAACCTTGGAATCATCGGCGAAGTCGACATAGGTGAACTTGCTGCCGTCATCGACCTTGAGCACGGCAAGATCGGTGCGCGGATCGGTGCCGATCAGCTTGGCGTCGAGTTCCTTGCCGTCATTGGTCACCACGGTGAAGGCGGTGCCCTCCTCGACGACATGGTTGTTGGTGACGAGATAGCCGTCATCGGAGATGAAGAAACCGGACCCTTGCGCCACCGGCCGCGGCTGGTCGTTGTTGCGGTCACGGTGTCCAAAACGGCGCATTCCGTTCGGGCCCTGATCGCCGCCTTGATCGCCAAAGCCGCGGAATTCGCGGAAGAACCGGCGCAGCTGCGGGTTGTCGGGAAGATTGCCTAAGCCGTCCTCGTCGTCCATCTGGCCGGAACCGTCATCGGCCGTCGACTGGATCTTGGCCTTGACGCGCACGCTGACGACCGCCGGCGAAACGCGCTCGACCACATCGGCGAAGCTCGGGACCTGCGGTGCCTCGACACGCACGGCGTCGGCCAGCACCGGGGCTGTCCCGGTGGCAACAGCACCAAAGCCGATCGCGCCGGCAATGGCCAGGGATGCGGCTGCGGCCAGCAGGCGTTTACGGGTGCGAAGATATGAATTGGGGGCAACATTCATGGTTATCGTATCCTCTTTTCAAGGGACGCCCCTTGATTGGCATCCTCGACAAAGGAAATAGAGGGCCGCACATTACGGCGCCATTTCCGGTACATGAAACTTTCGTAATGTATCGATCAATCGCGGCGGAGCATCTTGTCCAGCGCCGCCTGTTCCTCGGCAGTTAATGCAGCGGTCACCGTCGAATGGCGCGAGCGGGCGGCCAGCAGGATGAATGTCCCGCCAACGAGCAGCAGAAGAACTGGCGTCCCCCAGAGCAAAACATTGCGCAGATTGAAGCGTGGCTTCAGCAGCACGAATTCGCCGTAGCGCGAAACGACATAGTCCATCACCTGCCGATCGGTATCGCCGGCGACCAGGCGCTGGCGCACAAGGATGCGCAGGTCGCGGGCGAGGTCGGCATCGGACTCGTCGATCGACTGGTTCTGGCAGACCATGCAGCGCAGGCCTTCCGACAAAGCGCGCGCCCTCGCCTCGAGTGCCGGGTCGGCGAGCACCTCGTCGGGCTTGACCGCCTGCACGGCGCCGGCGAACAACAGCGCCAGCAGCAGGACCAGCGAGGCCAGCGTGACCCTTTTCATTGCGGGCTCGCCGATGGCACGCCGGCCGCAGCCTTGCGGCGCGACGGTGCGCCGACGCGCAGGCGGCGGTCGAGCAGCGACATCGCCGCGCCCGCCATCATCACCATTCCGCCGCCCCAGATCAGCGTCACCAGCGGCTTCCACCACAGACGAACGACCACAGAGCCATCGCTGCCCTCGTCGCCAAGCGAAAGATAGAGCTGGCTGAAGCCGATCGTCCTGATGCCGGATTCGGTTGTGGTCATCTGGCGCACCGGATATGAGCGCTTGGCCGAGGTGATCTCGCCGGTGACGCTGCCGTCGGCGCCAAGCAGGGCGAAGCGGCCGCGATCCTCACTGTAGTTAGGCCCCTGGGCCGGGTAGAGTCCCTCGAAGCGCAGCTTGTGGCCGGACAGTTCGACGGTCTCGCCGGCATGCATCGACAGGATTTTTTCGGTGCCGAAGCAAAGCGTGCCGACAATGCCGAGCGTTGTCAGCCCGAGGCCGAGATGCGCAAGCGCTGTGCCGAAGACCGAGCGCGGTAGGCCGGCGAAGCGCCTGAGCATGGTGGCGGGCGCGACGGTGCCGAAGCCGGATTTGACGGCGAGATCGGAGAGCGCGCCGCAGATCAGCCAGAAGGCAAGGCCGACACCGAGTGCCGCCAACACCGAAGCGCCATCGATGAACAGGGCCGTCACCAGCACGGCGAGCAGCGCCGCCGCGAAAGCCGCCATCAGGCGCTGGGCGACCGCGAAAATGTCACCGCGCTTCCAGGCGAGGAGCGGCCCGAACGGCACGACGACCAAGAGCGGCACCATCAGCGGGCCGAATGTCAGGTTGAAGAACGGCGCGCCGACCGAAATCTTGTCGGCAGACAGGGCTTCGACGACGAGCGGGTAGAGCGTGCCGACCAGCACGGTGGCGGTGGCGGTGGTCAGGAACAGATTGTTCAGGACCAGCGCGCCTTCGCGCGAGATCGGGTGAAACAGCCCGCCGGCCGTCAGCCGGGAGGCGCGCAAGGCAAACAGCGCCAGCGAGCCGCCGATGAACAGCGTCAGGATGCAGAGGATGAAAACGCCGCGCGTCGGATCGGTGGCGAATGCGTGCACCGAGGTCAGCACGCCGGAGCGCACCAGGAAGGTGCCGAGCAGCGACAGTGAGAAGGTCAGGATCGCCAGAAGCAGCGTCCAGATCTTCAGCGCCGAGCGCTTTTCCATGACGATCGCCGAATGCAGCAGCGCCGTGCCCGCCAGCCACGGCATGAAGGATGCGTTCTCGACCGGATCCCAGAACCAGAAGCCGCCCCAGCCGAGCTCGTAATAGGCCCAGTAGGAGCCCATGGCGATGCCGCCGGTGAGGAACATCCAGGCAACCAATGTCCACGGCCTTACCCAGCGCGCCCACGAAGCGTCAATGCGGCCCTCGATGAGGGCAGCGACAGAGAAGGAAAAGCAGATCGAGAAACCGACATAGCCGAGATAAAGCAGCGGCGGATGGATGGCGAGGCCGAGGTCCTGCAGGATCGGGTTGAGATCGCGGCCCTCGATAGGCGCCGGATTGAGCCTGACGAACGGGTTCGACGTCGTCAGGATGAACAGGAAGAAAGTGGCGCCGATCGCTCCCTGCACGGCAAGCACATTGGCCCGGAGCGTCGCCGGAAGATTGCCGCCGAAGACGGCGACGAGCGCGCCGAAGAAGGTCAGGATCAGCACCCAGAGCAGCATCGAACCTTCGTGATTGCCCCAGGTTCCGGTGATCTTGTAGATCAGCGGCTGCAGCGAATGCGAGTTCTCCCAGACGCTCTCAACCGAGAAGTCGGAGCCGGCGTAGGCGGTTGCCAGCGCCACGAAAGACAGCGCCGTCAAGGCAAAGCCGGTCAGCGCGGCCGGTGCGCCGACGGCCATCATCTTGTGGTTGCCGGTGCGCGCACCGAACAGCGGCACCATCGTCTGCACCAGGGCCAGCGCAAACGCCAGGATCAGGGCGAAATGTCCGGTTTCAACCATTGTCACCGCACCCGCTAGTCACTCTTGCTCTCCTGCCATACGCCCTTGGCCTTGAGGCCGTCGGCCACTTCCTTGGGCATATAGGTCTCGTCATGCTTGGCCAGCACGCTGTCGGCGACAAAGATTCCGTCAGGGCCAAACGAGCCTTCGGTGATCACGCCCTGCCCTTCCCGGAAGAGGTCGGGAAGAATGCCGGTATAGGTGACCTTGACGTCCTTCTGGTTGTCGGTCACCGAAAAGGCGACGGTGGCGCCTTGGCCGCGCTCGACCGTGCCTTTTTCGACGAGACCGCCGAGCCTGATGCGCTGGCCCGGCTGAAGGCTGGCGGTGGCCAGATCGGCCGGCATGTAGAAATAGGAGGCCTTCTGGCCAAGCGCATAGAAGGTCAGCCCCGTGGCAACACCGAGAAACCCCAGCCCCGCTGCGATCACCGACAGTCGTTTCTGCTTGCGCGTCATCGTCTACTCCGTCGCCGTCACGCCAAGCGAGGCGGCAAAGGCGGTGAATTTCCTGGCCTGGTCGCTGTCCGCGCCAAAGACGGCGATACCGCGATTGAGCGCGTCACGCGCCTGATCTGTCTTGCCCAGCACGGCATAGGAACGAACGAGCTGCATCCACCCTTCCTCGTCGCGCGGATTTTGCCGAAGCTTTTCGTCGAGGCCGGCAACCATGGTGCTGATCATGGCTTGCCGGTCCTGCGGCGACATCGAGGAAGCAGCATCGATATCCTCGGCGGTCGGCCCTTTCGCGGGCGCCTCCGAAGCGACGCTGCGGGCGGCGGATTCGGCCAGCGCCTGCTCGACGGCGCCGCGCCACGGCGAGCCCTGCGGCAAGGCGGCAAGCATCTTTTGCCAGGCCGCCGTGGCTTCAGCTATGCGGCCTTCCTGTGCCATGCCCATGGCGAGATAGAACGAGGCCTTCGGATTGGCCGGATCGAACTTCAACGCCGCCTCGAAAGCCGCCTGCGCTTCGGCGGAGACAATGCCGCCGGCCGCATTGGCGATCGCCTCGCCAAGACCCGCCTGGCGGGCGGCGCTGTCGCTGTCGAGGCGGATGGCGTTGCGATAGGCGGTCACCGCATCGGCGTATCGCTGCATGCGCAGATAGACCGGCGCCAGCACGTCCCAGCCGCGGCCATCGGATGGGTTGGCCGCCAGGTGCGCCTCGGCGCGGGCTATCAGCTCGTCGACCGAGCTGTCGGCGGGGTTCTTGGCCAGGCGTTCGCTGAGCGGCTGCGACGGCAGGTCGGGTGAGCCGAGCTGGCCATAGAGGCCCCAGCTGACCAGCGGAACCAGCAGCACGGCCGCCGTCGCCACCAGCCTTGTCGACCGCGACGGCTGCGTCGCCGTGTCGTCGGCGTGGCCGGCATTGCTCAGGCGAAGGATGCGGCGGGCGATTTCGGCGCGTGCCTCTTCGGCCTCCATTGGCTGGATCAGGCCACGCGCCATATCGCGGTCAAGCTCGGCCAGCTGGTCGCGATAGACTTCAAGGTCGTGATCGCCGGCAGCGGACGCGTTCTTCGATCCGCCGGCCAACGGCAGCAGCACCGCCAGGCTTGCGCCCAGCGTCAGGATTGCGGCTATGACCCAGAACAGCATGGCTCTTCCAATAGAACGAGACCCTTGCCCTGCCAACACAAGCGTGCTGCGACGCTTTGGCGGGGCCGCTCCGATCGATAATGCATGTCGCGCAAAAGTGTGCAGCGGTTTTGCGATAACGACCATGCATCAAAACAAGAACCTAAAGCGCGTCGCATGAGGCCGGTCGAACGCGACGCGCTTTAGTGCCGGACCGGAATCGGCGGATCGACGGCCGGCCAGCTACGTCAGCGGCGTCCAGCTGCCGTCGGCATTGCGGCACGCGGTTCCGCGCGCGGTGGCGCCGGCGGTGCCGGTAAACACCGTATGGGTGTATTGCCGGCAGTCCTGCGAGCCGACGCGATAGGGCTGGGCGGCGACCACTTCGCCGCGATGGGCCGAACTGTCGCTCTTCCAAGCCACTTTCTGGCCGCTCGCCGTGTATTCAAGCGCCTTGTATTCCGCCTCGAGCGCGCTGCGCTTCTCGGTCTCGCTCAGGCCGGCGCCGATAGAGCCGCCGACGAGGCCGCCGCCCATGGCGGAGATGATCGTCGTCGCCACCTTGGCGCCGCTGGGGGGCGTCGCGGCCGGCGTCACCGTAACGGCCGGGCCCTTGCCGAGCGTTGTGCAGCCGGAGACGGCGAGCAGGGCGGAAACGAGCGCGACGCGAATCTTCATGCCAATACCGGCTTTCTTGAGCTGGACCGCCGCGCTGTCAGCAGCTGGCGCGGCCATAATGTCGATGTTTGTCGGAAATTTGGCCGCAGCCGGCCACCTGGAAAAGCAATCTGGAAAAGCATTACTGAAGGCTCCGCAATCGAACCATCGCCTTCAATCCACCCATGACGGATCGTTCCAGCGCCAGAGAGCCTCCATACTCGTTGACAAGGTCGGCGACAATGGCAAGTCCGAGCCCGCTGCCCGGTTTTGTCTCGTCGAGACGCCGGCCGCGCTGCAACACCTCGCGCGCCTTGTCGTCGGGAATGCCGGGGCCGTCATCCTCGATGCTGATCTCGAACAGGTTGGCTGCGCCTTCCGTGCCAGCGCCACCCTTGCTGGAGATTGGCTTGACCGAAACGGCGACCGCGCTCCTTGCCCATTTCATCGCATTGTCGAACAGATTGCCGAGCAGCTCCTCCAGGTCCTCGCGTTCGCCGGCAAAGACGATGTCGGTGGCCGGCAGTGAGAGCGACAGCGCCGTCTGCGGGTTGAGCTTCTGCAGCACCCGAACCATGCGCTGGACCAGCGGCGCCACCGGCGTACGGTAGACGACGCTGTCCCGCTGCGCGGCGACGCGGGCACGTTGCAGATAATGGTCCACTTGCTTTTGCATGGAAGCGGCCTGCTCGGCGATCAGCTGACCCTTGGCGCCACCCAGCGCCCGTCCCTCGTTGAGCAGCACGGCAAGCGGCGTCTTCAGCGAGTGAGCCAGGTTGCCGACCTGCGTGCGCGACCGCTCGACGATACGCCTGTTGTTCTCGATCAGCGCATTGGTCTCGTTGGCGAGCGGCTCGATCTCGGCCGGGAAACGGCCGTCTAGGCGCTGCGCGGTTCCTTCGCGCACCATGGCAAGCGCATTCCTGACCCGGCGCAGCGGCTGCAGGCCGAGCAGGATGGCAATCGCATTGATGGCGATCATGCCGACGCCGAACAGCGACAGATAGGTCAAAAGGCGCCGCTGGAAGGTGGCGATTTCCTGCTCGAGCTCGGTCTGGTTGCCCATGACGCGGAAGCGCGCGGCGCGGTTTTTCGCATCGAGCACGAACTCGCTCTCGAACACCTCCAACTGCTCGCCTTCGATGCCGTCCGCTGAATAGCTGCGCTGGAAGCTGGCATTGAAGGGCACCTCGGCAACGCTTGGCGACGGGATCGCCTTGGTCATCGACGACGAATGGAGATCGCCGTGCACGCCTTCCGAGGCAGGCTCGACCGACCAGTACCAGCCGGAATTCGGTTCCGAGAACCTCAAATCACCAAGGTCGGGGGCGCCGGTCAATTGGCCGCTTTCAGAAACGCCGACCGAGCCGATCAGGTTGAACAGATGCGCCGAAAGCAGGCTGTCGAAACCGCGCTCGCTGGCCTGGCGATAGAGCGTGGTGATCAAGGTGAAGATGACGACCAGAGTGAGGATCGCCCAGACCGTGGAAAAGGCGATGACGCGAAACGCCACCGAACGCGGCCATGACCGCAGCGACGGCGTGTTCGACACGGCGGGTTTTGTAGGCAGCGGTTCCGCGTTACGCCTCCGGCTTACGCATGCGGTAGCCCATGCCGCGAACAGTTTCGATCATGTCGATGCCCATCTTCTTGCGAAGCCGTCCGACAAAGACCTCGATCGTGTTGGAATCGCGGTCGAAATCCTGGTCGTAGAGATGCTCGACCAGCTCGGTCCGGGACACCACCTCGCCCATGTGGTGCATCAAATAGGCAAGCAAGCGGAATTCGTGCGAGGTCAGCTTCAGCGGCACGCCGTCGACGTCGGCCTTGGAGGCCTTGGTGTCGAGGCGGAGCGGCCCGCAGGTCAGTTCGGACGAAGCGTGCCCGGCAGCACGCCGGATCAAGGCCCGCACCCTGGCCAGGATTTCCTCGATGTGGAAGGGTTTGGTGACGTAGTCGTCGGCGCCGGCGTCGATGCCGGCAACCTTGTCGCTCCAGCGGTCGCGTGCCGTCAGGATCAGCACCGGCATCTTGCGGCCGCCGCGCCGCCAGCGCTCGACCACGCTGATGCCGTCCATCTGCGGCAGGCCGATATCGAGCACCGCGGCATCATAGGGCTCGGTGTCGCCGAGAAAAAGCCCTTCCTCGCCGTCGAAAGCGCGGTCGACGACATAGCCGGCATCGACCAGCGCATCGCCGATCTGCCGGTTGAGATCCTTGTCATCTTCGACGACGAGTACGCGCATGCGGAAGGCCTGTTGAAGCTGTTCAGATATAGGCCGATTCCGGCAGACTGGGAAACGGCACGGTTCAGTTCAGCGGAACGACGATCTCCGAGCGACGGGGACGCTGCCCGTCCTTGCCCGGAACGAGCACGACGATGACGCAGACCGGCTGGCCGCCGCGTGTCGACTGCGAGGCCTTGGCCAGGGTGCCGCCATTCTGCTCGGCCACCTGCTGGCCGATCGCGTAGCAGTCGGACGCGGCGAGGACGACCGGCTGAGTCCACTCGGGCACGACAGCGGGGATCGCCATCGCTTGCGACGCAAGCAGACCGGCGGCTGACAGCGCCAGTGCCGCGGTCCGGAAGTGGGAGCGAAGGGTTTTCATGGTCAGCGTTCTAACGCGCCGGTGCTGAACGTGATATGAACGGTGAACGCTCGAATGCATGCCCGCCACACCCCTGAAGCGCGAGATTACCGGATTGCCATTTCGCCGCCCGGCTCCGCGAAATCGCCAATGTTTAACCTAGCCCTCCAATCCTTCGCCGACAACCGGCGTCATCTGGCGGGCAGGACCATTTGGGAGGACGAAGCATCCGGCCCAAGGCAACCGATGGCAGTTCAGGCGAACCGAACCTGAAACAAAAAAACCGCCTCTGCGGCGGGTCGTTGGCGCCATCAGCACCATAGGGGAATTAGTAGCATAGCTGCCGGCACAAAGCAAGAACAAAATTGCTCGATTTGCAAAAAGTGCCCGGTGGTCAGCCCTCGTCCTTGATCACGGCGCGGAAGCGCAGCAGCCCGTGATGGGCCGAAAGGTCCTCGTCGTAGCGGGCTTCGGCGAATTCGAGCTTGAGGTAGGCGCGGCGATGTTCGCCGAGCGAGAGAGCCGTATCGCGCAGGCGGGTGCTAACAAGGTCCATGATGTCATTGGTTTCCTTGCTGGCCTCTGATTTCGACCAGACATGCAACGTCAGCAACTGTTCTGCGTCGTTCTCCATCCCCGTTGCCCAATCGTAGACGCTGGTGCGGCCGAAGGTCATGTGGGGGAACGCAACATTTTCCGGCGCATGGTCGAACAATCTTGCATCGCCCAGTGCCGCCGACAGGTGGGGATCGCCGTTCACTGCCTCGAATATGGCCCTCTGCAATTCGACGGCCGGCGCGGTCATCGTCTTTCCCTTCGCCCGTCGCGTCGACCTCCCGGCTGCGTAGCTGCGTTGCATGAAGGCATCCCGGCAAAGCGCGAATCAGCGCGTCTCATGCGGATTATGAACCTTCATGATCTCGGCAATAAGCCCTGCTCCTGCAACCCGCGACGGCACGGCCGACGAAGCCGATGCGTTTGCTTCCTGGCTGCAGCTGGAATGGGAAATGTCAGGCTCATGATTTGGGCTGTATCGATGCGGATACTGCCTGCTTGACTGTCCGCGACGCCCGCTTCTTCTTCGGGGCGACCGGATTCAGAGCCGCCGCCGCGCGGTCCGCCTCTTCCTTGGCCAGTCGCAATTCCCTCAGCCTTGCCGTCTTGATGGTCCTGGCCTTCGCCTCCGAGAGATATTCGGCAGTTGCTTTGTTCCGCTCCGCCGTCTTCTTTTGATTTTCCATGAAGCGAGCCTCAGATTTTCCCATGATGTTCTGATTGCCTTGGGCCACCGGTAAAATCTCCTTGCAGCTAAAGTCGAAAACGTGAATTTCACTGTAAGATAGGTGTTTCACAGCGGAAATTCAATTCTCAGGCATTTGGCATGACCCAACTGTGGTGAGAGACCTGGCAGAAATAATACCTGTTAATATTATCGCGGATCGCAAGATTCTCTGGCGCTCCCGCAAATCGAGTATCCAGCGAGTCTTCCGAGAGAACCAACGCCGGACGATACGGTGCGACCCGCAAAGAGCGGGACAAGCGTCCCGTGTGACGACTGCCAATCCTCGGCACCTCGCGCAAGCGGCTGCACCATGCCCCTACTGCGTCTCGCCGCTGATCACCTCGGCATGGTCCTTGATGATGGTAGAAACGAAGCGGATGACGGCGCGCATCGGCGCCTCCGCCCCGATTTCACGGCGATAGACGAGCGACACCGGATGACTGCCGAGAATGTCGGGGGCAAGGCGCACCATCCGCAGTTCAGCTTCGGCCAACATGCAGGGCATTACCGCCAGACCGGCGCCACTCAGAGCCGCCGCCAGCATTTCCGTCATTTCGGCAACGCGAAGGACAATTGTCGCGCCGGCGCCGTGCGCCTCAACCCATTTGGCGCCGGGGACGCCGGCAAGGCTTGCGTGAAATCCAATGATCTCGTGTCCGGCCAGCTGGCGAGGATCGATGGGCATCGGGTGACGGTCGAGATAGCGCTGGGACGCATAGATCGACCAGCCCGCAACACAAAGCTTCTGCGCGATCAAATCGTCTGCGGCGACGGTGCCGATCCTGACCGCTAGGTCGGCCTCGCCGTGCTGCAGGTCCACGGGCCTGCTGCCGCTCGTCAGTTCAAGATTGATATCGGGGTGGGTCTTATGGAACCCGGCCATACGCTCGGCAAAAAGGGGGCTGAAGCCCGACGGCAGTGCCAGCCGAACGCTATTCTTGCCCGAACGCACAAGCGCCGTCAGTGCTTGCATGGTACGTTCAAGGTCATCACCGAGCGGCAGCAATGTCTGGCCAAGCGGCGTGATCTCGATGCCTTGCCGCGTTCGCACGACAAGCGAAACCCCGAGTGCCGCCTCAAGAGCAGCAAGGCGCCGGCTGATCGTCGTGTGACGCACGCCGAGCACGCGCGCTGCTCCCGACAACGTTCCCGCGCGGGCGGCAGCGAGAAAGTAGCGCAAATCGTTCCAGTCCGGTTCGCCGGTCTTGGTCACGAACCTAGTCTAGATCAATTCCTCGCCGCGCACCTGTGCAGTTTTGCACAAGCATGCGCGGAAATTGCAAATCGCCTGAATTTGACGTCCGCGCGAGAATAGGCCTGATCCAATTCAGGGAAGCGATCGATGGATATCGAAGGTTTGCGAACGATGGTGGCGCGGCACGCGACGTCGGCCAATGCGTTGGTGGCGCTCGGTTTGGCGATGGAGGCGCGTATTTCCGGCACGCCACTCGAGGGCAGTGTGGCCCGGCGCACAGGGGCCGTGCTTGCCGAACTCGGCGCCTCCGACGTCGTGGCAAGTGCTGGCGTCATCGAACTTACGCCGGTGCTGGCCAGCATCCGGGTCGACCTGCTTTCAGGTGGCAAGCTGCTGTCGCGCTCCTCCGAAAGCGTCGAGGCCCTGGAAGCCCGTTTACGCCAGGCCTTCGGCGACGTTTCATCTGGCTTCCCGGCGTTGCTGAAGCGGCTGATCGCGCCACAACTGGCCGGTTTGCCGGAGAGGCTCGCCGCACCGGGCGCAGCCTTCCTGGATATCGGCGTCGGCGTCGGCGCCCTGTCGGTGTCGATGCTGCGGCAATGGCCCGGCCTGAAGGCGGTCGGTGTCGATCCCTTGCCTGAAGCCATCGCGCAGGCCGCTGCCAACGTCAGGGCAGCCGGGCTCGAACATCGCATCGAACTGCACACCGGGCTGGGCCAGGATATCGCGGACACGGACGCGTTCGACCTTGTTTTCGTACCAAGCGCCTTCATCCCCGAGCCGGATGTCAGGGCCATCGTCAAGCGCAGCCACGCCGCGTTGCGGCCCGGCGGCTGGCTGCTGCTGGCAATGGTCAATCCTGGACCGGATGCACTGGGAGACGCCCTCGCCCGCCTCCGCACCACAATGTGGGGCGGCACGGTCTTTGAAAAAGGCGCAGCCCAGGACCTGGTCGATCAGAGCGGCTATGCCGACAGCCGGTTGCTGCCCGGCCCGACCGGGGCGCCTGTCGCCTTCGTCGCCGGGCGTAAGCGGGGCTAACGGTTTCCAGGAGCGGACGATGAAACTGCTGATCTTCGGCGCTTCCGGTGCGACGGGTCGACTGCTTGTCTCGGCGGCGTTGGCGAAGGGCCATGCGGTGACCGCCTTCGTCCGCACGCCGGGCAAGCTTGCCATCAGCCACGAAAATCTGAAGGTGATCGTCGGAAACGTCGCCGATCGGCAGGCAGTCGAACGCGCCGTTGTTAGGTATGATGCGGTTTTCAGCTGTCTTGGGGTGGGCGTGCCGCTGAAACGCGATCCGGCCGTCGTTGCCGGCATCGGCTTCATCGTCGCGGCGATGCAGCAGGCCGGCCCCGAACGGCTCATCTATCTTTCATTCCTTGGCGTTCGCGACGGCCGGCGGCAACTAGGCCTCCTGTTGGGCAACATCATCGTGCCATTGGTGCTGCGCAATGAGGTGACGGACCATGAGGTGAAGGAAAGCCTGGTCGTTCAATCCAGTCTCGACTGGACCATCGTGCGGCCGCCCAAGCTGAGCAATGGAGCGGCAACGGGTGAATTCCGCCATGGCAATGGCATCCGGGCGGCATCGCTGCTGCCGACACTGGCGCGGGCCGACGTAGCGGCCTTCATGCTCGCCCAGATCAACGACACCACCTACTCGCGCAGGACAGTCAGCATCCTGCGCTGACGCCGCACGGGAGCCGTCTTCCCCTCGACAAACCTCCCGCTTATCTTCATCGCCCTTATCTTCATCGCCCTTGTAGGCAGCGCCAAAATGGACGAATAGTCATAGCGGCGCGCCGCCGTGAAATTGCCGGTATGCGGTTTCTCAGTTGGCGGCATCGCCGCAGCCGGATCCTGGAATGGCCAGTCCTTTGGAACCACGCAAGAGAAGAGGTCCGGTCGCCGCTAGGCTGCTGGCGGTGGATGCGTGGATCGATTCCTCGGTCTACGAAATCGGCTTCAGGGCGCGCCAGTTCTGGGAGGCGGCGACCATCTTCTCGCGGCGTTTCCGCGTCGGCGGCTGGCGCCGCGGCCTGATCGAACTGTTGAGTGAAGGCTTTACGCTCGGTGCCGGCGGCATCGTCGTGCTTTTGGCGCTGGCCTTGCCGGCCTTCCAGATAACCGCCGGCGACTGGCGCACGCAAGGCGACTTCGCCGTCACCTTCCTCGACCGCTACGGCAACGAGATCGGTCAGCGCGGCATCATCCAGCGCGATTCAGTGCCGGTCGACGAGATGCCCGACCATGTCATCAAGGCGGTGCTGGCGACCGAGGACCGCCGTTTCTTCGACCATTACGGCATCGATGTGCTCGGCCTGTCGCGCGCCATATTCGAGAATGTGCGGGCAAATTCCGTCGTCCAGGGTGGCTCGAGCATCACCCAACAGCTGGCCAAGAACCTGTTCCTGACCAATGAGCGGACATTCGAGCGCAAGATCAAGGAAGCGTTCCTGTCGCTGTGGCTCGAAGCCAATCTGTCGAAGAAGGAAATCCTGCAGCTTTACCTCGACCGCGCCTATATGGGCGGCGGCACCTTCGGCATCGAGGCGGCAGCCGATTTCTATTTCGGCAAGAGCGTCAAGGACCTGAACCTTGCCGAGGCGGCGATGCTGGCCGGCCTGTTCAAGGCGCCGACCAAATATGCGCCGCACATAAACCTGCCCGCCGCCCGGGCGCGGGCCAACGTGGTGCTGTCCAATCTGGTCGATTCCGGCTTCATGACCGAAGGTCAGGTGCTGCAGGCAAGGCTGCACCCGGCCGAAATCGTCGACCGCGGCGAGCAGAAGAGCCCCGACTATTACCTCGACTGGGCCTTCGACGAGGTCAAGAAGATCGCCGCCAAAGGCGGCCCGCACTCGCTTGTCGCCCACACCACCTTCGATGCCAACATTCAGAAGGCGGCCGAAGAATCGATGGAGTTCCACCTCCGCCAGTTCGGCAAGGAATACAACGTCACCGAGGGCGCCATCGTCGTCATCGAGACCAATGGCGCGGTCAGGGCGATCGTCGGCGGCCGCGACTACGGCGCCAGCCAGTTCAACCGCGCCACCAAAGCGCTTCGCCAGACCGGCTCCTCGTTCAAGCCCTATGTCTATGCGACGGCGATGGAGCATGGCTTCACGCCGGATTCGGTGGTTTCCGGCGGACCCATCTCCTGGGGCAGCTGGTCGCCCCACAATTACAATGGCGGGTCGGCCGGCAACGTCACGCTGATCACGGCGATGGCCAAATCGATCAATACGGTGCCGGTGCGGCTGGCCAAGGATTATCTCGGCATCAAGCCGATCAAGGCGATGGCCGAGGCGATGGGCGTCGAGTCGCCGCTTGAATCGCACAAGACCATGGTGCTCGGCACGTCGGGCATGACCGTGATGGACCAGGCGACGGGTTACAGCGTGTTTGCCCAGAACGGCCTTGCCGGAACCCGGCACGGCGTCAGCCAACTCTTTACCCGTACCGGCGAGGTGGTCTACGACTTCGCCAAGGATGCGCCGCCGCCGCACCGGGTGCTGTCGGAGCAGGCGCTCAAATACATGAACACCATGCTGGCGGCGGTGCCGGTGATCGGCACGGCCCGGCGCGCGGCCCTTCCAAACATCGTCGTCGCCGGCAAGACCGGCACGACCCAGTCCTACCGCGATGCCTGGTTTGTCGGCTTTACCGGCAACTACACGGCCGCCGTCTGGCTCGGCAATGACGACTTCACCGCGACCAACAAGATGACCGGCGGCACGCTGCCGGCTATGGTGTGGCAGCGGCTGATGCTCTATGCGCACCAGCACATCGATCTCAAGCCGATCCCTGGCCTCGATCACCCCTTCGTCGATGCCGAAATCGCCGCCAAGGCCGAGGAAGTGGAAAAGAAGAACGCCGAACAGGCAGCTGCCGATGCCGCCGCCGAGCGTCCGCCGGTGCTGTCCAGCCGGACCACCCAGACCCTGAAGGAACTGACCAGGCTGTTCCAGGCGGCACCCGTGCTCGATGCGCCCGCTGCGCCGGAGACCCTGTCGGCGCTGTGACGGCCAATTGCGCGGGGCCGCTTGCCACAAGGCCGTGCGCCGCGATATCCCCGAGGGGCAATCTTTCAGTCCCGGCCTTCGGTTCCCTTGCCTCCTCATGCTCAAGAACGCCTTCCTGACACTGCTTTCGCTTGCCATCGCCGTCGTCGGCGGTGGCGGCAGCGTCTGGTATGCACTGAAGCTGCAGGACGGCGTCGGCGCCATCAGGATCGGCCAATGGACCGCCTTCCCCGATATCGGCACGCCGACGGCAGATCCCTATTCGAAGGCCCGCGTGGCTCGCGAAGGCGTGCTGGCGCTCGGACAGGCGGAAGGACTGTCCTTCATAGCCGAGCGCGATTCCGGCGGCGAACAGCTCAAGCGGCAATGTGCCTACAAGATTGCGGGCGGCTTTCCCACCGCCCGGTTCTGGACGCTTTATGCCGCCGACCAGTCGCTTGGCGTGGTCGAGACCGGCAAGCCGAGGCCGGCTGCGCTGCAGTCCTATCAAGTGCTGCGCCAGGCCGACAATTCGGTGGTCATTTCCGTCGGCAGCCGCCCTGCGCCCGGCAACTGGCTGCTGACCAGCGGCGCCGGTAAGATGTACTTGGTGCTTACGTTCTACGACACGCCGATCGCCAGCAGCACCGGTCTCTCGGACGTCACGCTGCCGCAGATCCAGAAGGTCGGCTGCAATGCGTAGCCTGCTGCATGCCGTGCTGCTCGGCCTGCTCGGCGCCGGCATCGTGCACATCATCGTGCTGGTGCTCGTCCCCGAGTTTTCCGAACGCGACGCCTGGTCGCGATTGGCCATGGCTTCGGATCTCTACAAGATGACCCGGCTCGACGCGGAAGCCGGCGGCGCGCCGGTGGTGAAATCGGTCGATCCGCTGTTTTATGCGGCGGCATGCCGCTTCGATCTTGCCGAGGGGATGGTGCGGGTCAAGGCGCCGGGAAAGGTGCCGTTCTGGTCGATATCGGTCTATGACCGCGGCGGCCACAACATCTACTCGTTCAACGACCACAGCGCGACCGCAGGCGTGCTCGACACCGTTGTACTGACGCCGGCCCAGATGATCGAGGTCCGCAAGGATCTTCCCGAGGAACTGCAAGGGGCGATCTTCGTCGAGGCGCCGATAGAGGAAGGCGTATTCGTCATCCGTTCGTTCGTGCCCGACGACAGCTGGAAGCCGATCGTCTCGCGGTTTCTCGAACAGAGTTCCTGCGAACTGCAGGATTTTTAAGCCGGTTCCGATGCTCAGTGATGCGGTACCGGCAATGTTCCCGAAGGTCCCGGCTTGTCGGGGCCGGCCGGCCGCGTTTCGCCCGTCAGCGGCCGCTGCTCGTAGCGCACCCCGGGAAAGATGATCACTGCCGCCGGCGCGGCTTGTTGTGCTCGATTGGTTGCCGCCGTTCGCGGCACGAAAGACAGTACCATGCCCATGGTTCGCGTATTCCTCTCGGTTGCCCCGGAGCACAACGCAACGCCTCCATAGTCGATTAAGAAGGCAGTAGGTTAACGGAGCGCTAACGGATCGCCGCTAAATTGATCTTTGTTCTTGGGAAACGCGAAACCGGTACAGCCCGGCAGAGCGCTGTCCAGATCGTGTCGAGTGTCGGGCGTATCCTTCGTGTCAGCTTCGGATTTCAGGCAAATCGCAGCAGGAGCTGAATCGGGAAAGGCCGAAAGGCTGTTTCGCGCCGCGGTATCGGCGTTCTGCTCGCTCACCCGCCCTTCGCGCCGGGAGATCGCGCAGCTCGAAGACCTGACGCTGCCGCTTTTCGAGAATGTCTCGGTCGAATCGCGCCGCTACGTCGCGGCAGCCCTTTCCGAATGCGAATATGCACCCGCCGCGCTGGTGCGGCGGCTTTGCCAGGAGCGGGTCGACATCGCCGCTCCGCTGCTCATCCGCTCGCGCGCCCTCAGCGACGTCGACCTGATCGCGCTGATCGGACGTCACGGCCTGCCGCATGCCCGTGCCATTGCCCGCCGCAAGGATCTCAATCAAACGATCGCGGATCTCATCAAAGTGCTCGAAAGGCCGACGCTGGTGCGGTCGCAGCAGCAGCCGGAAACAACCGCCAAAGCCGCGTCCGAAAACGCCGAAGTGGTTGCGGGCGAGGTCAACAGGCAAGAGGCTTCCGATGCCGCTGAAACTGTACGCCGCCGGTTGCGATCCATGATGCGCGCCGAGAGCGGCGCCGCCATCAGTCCGTTCGTCGAGCCACAAACCTATGTCAAGCTGCGCGAGACCGCGCTGACCGGCAATGCGGCATTCTTCCAGACAGCGCTCGCCGATGCGCTCGAAGTCGATTTTTCAACGGCGCGGACGCTCACCGCGAGCCACAATTACACACCGCTGCTGGCCGCCTTGCGCGCGCTCGACCTTAGTGAAGACAAGGCGTTCCTGATCACGGCGGCCATCTATCCGACCGAGTTTCCGCACCCGCAGGCGATCCGCATCTTCCTCGACCGCTACCGCCTGCTGCACCGCGACGCGGCGTTGGACAGGCTCCGCGGCTGGAAGGCCGACACCGTATCGAAAATTGTTCGCAAGCCTGGGCGCGTCGCCGCAAATGCCGACCTGCGCAAGCCGAACAGCGCCGATATAGCCGCCACCCCAAAGGCGCGTCGCATCTGAAGGCTTGCCGTTACGACGCCTTGACCGAGATAAGCTCCTCGACGGGAATGGCGCCCGCCTCGATCTCGACCACCCAGATATCCGGATCGAATCTCTTCTCGCGCTCCAGCCGCGCGTCGAAGATGGCGGCATCGTCGCCTTCGCCAAGCAGGCTGAAAAAACGGTCGTCCGGCCTGGCTGAATCGTAACTCGTCTGCGGCGCCGGCCCGAACAGCGCTATCTCCCCCAGCCTGCCCCGCGCCAGCACGAAAACCGCGCCGGCTTCCGTCGCGCCGCGCTTGACCACGGCGGCAAAGCCGCCGGCGCTGAAAACCCGGCGCAACAGCGCCGACACCCACAGATCGGTGGTTACCCGCATGGAGAATTCCTGGACATGCGGCGGTCCTTACAGCATTGGCCGGAAAACCGTAACCGGTCTTTGCCGAGCGACCGGCGAGCGGCCGTCACGACCCTTAGTTGGTCAGGCCGATCTCGCGCATCTTGACGTAGACGATCTCGTCTGGCTCGCCGGTCTCCGGCAAGCCGAACAGCGCCTGGAATTCCTTGATCGCGGCCTTGGTGCGCGCGCCTACGACGCCATCCAATTGCATGTCGTCATTGCCGAACGCTTTCAGTCCGGCCTGGATCTTGACGATGCGGGGATCAGGCGTTTGCGCCACCGCATTTGCCGGTGCGGACGCTGGAATGGCGGCTGGAACAGCAGCCGTTTCGACCGGCCGCGGCACCGGATGCGGTACCACGGCCGCGGTCTTTGGCGTGGCGCCCAGTTGATCCAGCAGGACGCTGTCGATCTCGCCGGAGGCATTCAATCCGACCTTCTGCTGATAGGCCTGGATGGCCTTGCGCGTATTCGGTCCGGGAATCCCGTCGACGGTGCCGGAATAGAAATCGAGATCCTTCAATATGCCCTGGACCTGTTCGACGACCGGGTCGCTCTTGATCGGCGCAGCGGCCGGACGCACGATATTGATGGTGGTTTCGGGCTCGTCGCTGTCCGCCCGGGGAAAGCGCTCGATACTCCTGGTGGCGAAAAACGCGCCGGCATGCGGAAAGGGCTGGTACCAAAGCGCGTTCGCCGAGACGTAGAACAGCGTCACCAGGAACGCGGTGGAGCCGCCGACCACAACAGGATTGCGCGAGATCAGGCTGCCCAGCGCCATCGCTCCGTGCTCGAAGGCATTGCCGCGGCGTTTGACCGCCTTAGGCTGTTTTGCGGAGCGACCCATTGCTCTCCCCTTTGCCACCGTCCGCCTTGGCTTTGACCGCGGACATCGGCACCACGCCGGTCTTCTCCGCCGAGCGGCCCGTCGGGCCGCTCACGGGAAGGCTGATCGTCACCGTGGTGCCCTCGCCCGGCATGCTTTCGATCGACATGGTGCCCTCGTGCAGCGCCACCAGCCCCTTCACCAGTGAGAGCCCGAGGCCTGTGCCTTCGAAACGGCGGGTATAGTCGTTCTGGATCTGCATGAACGGCTTGCCGAGATTGACGAAGTCTTCCTCGGCGATGCCGATGCCGGTGTCCCGGACCCAGAAATGCAGCCGCGAGCCGATGCGCTTGGCGCCGATGACGACATTGCCGCTTTCGGGCGTGAACTTGATCGCGTTAGAGACGAGATTGATCAGGATCTGCTGCACGGCGCGACGGTCGGCATTTATTTCGCCTGCGTCCGGCGCGATCTGGGCCTGCAGATCGATAGCCTTTGCCTCGGCTTGCAGGCGCATCATGGACTGGCACATCTCGACCGCTTCGCGGAAGCGGAACGGTTCCGGTTCGGTCGCGTAGGCGCCCGATTCGATCCGCGATACGTCGAGTATCGAGGTGACGACGGCAAGCAGGTGCTGGCCCGAATCCCTGACCAGCCCGACATATTCCTTCTGGCGCGGATCCTTGAAGCTGCCGAACATCTCGTGCAGCAACATGTCGGAAAAGCCGATGATGGCATTGAGCGGGGTGCGCAACTCATGGCCGACGACGGCAAGGAAACGTCCTTTCGCCACCTCGGCGGAGGCAGCCGCCTCATTGGCAGCGGCAAGCTCCTGGCGCAGTCCGGCCAGTTCGTCGTTCTCGCACAGAAGAAGCGTGAAGACAGTCTCCTGCCCCGGCGCGCGCATCATCTCGAGCGAGAACGGCCGGTAATTGTCGGCCGTCACGCCGCTGCTCTGCGGCAGCCGTACGCGAAGGTCGAGCCGGCGCGACAGGGCTCCATCACGCATATCGGCCAGCGCACTGAGATACGGGACGCGGTCGGACAGATGGATGCGATCGAAAAGTCCGGTGCCGAAAAGCAGCTCCGGCGGCAGCCTCAGCATAGCGCGTGCCTTAGCCGAGACGTCCAGAACCTCGCCATGCGCCGCGATTCGCAGCACGACGGCGTCGATGAGGTCTTCGAGCCGGTCGCTGCCGGCCGGATCGAACTGTGCGCTGGCGGCGCCGCGAAGCGGAGCGATACGCGGAATGAGCGTGAGTGCCCAGGCCAGTGGTACCAGCCAGTGCCATGCGGCGATTTCGGTCTGGTCGAGCGGCAAGACCGAACCGGCTAAAGGCTGCAGCAAGACTGCGACAAAGGCCGATATGGCGCCCCAGATCACGGCACGGCGCGACTGGCCGATCCACCAGGCTTCAAACGGCAGCGCCACCGCAAGCAAGGCAACCGGCGAGGCCACACCGCCGGCGGCAGCGATAAGGGCACCCAGGGCAACACCGCCGACGACCAAGGCGAGTTGGCCGGCCAGGGTCATCTTGCCCGATGCCGCCACCAGCAAGGCGGCGAACCAGCAAAGGCCAAACGCCGCAAAGATCGCAGCCACAGTCAAGGCGGCGCCCATGCCCGACGTGACCAGCGTCACCGCTGCACCTGCGCTGAAGAAGGGAGCCGCCAGCATGACGCCAATGAACCGGCTGTGGCGGCGACGATCGCTCTGGCCGAGGGCGGACGGATGAACCATCCGTTCGCAACCGGCGGCTATCGCGCCCGGCAACTCGGCGTATCTGGCCTTGATCGCACTCAACTCAACGCACCCGGTCGTGAACGGCCCTGCTTTGCAGGCGGCTTTTGTCGATCCAAAACTCGCATCCAGCGTTTAAGGAATGGATAAGGCTGGGCCGATCGTCCCCCGGCAGGCTGCAAATATCGGGATACCGGCGGGGAAAAACCGGGGCAATTGCCGCCATAGTAAACGGAGCGTTATCCACACCGCCCGCCCCTGCACCTACGACCGATGGCATCAAACTGTCGCCGATTAAGAAAATGATCATGAAAAACAATAGGTTGGATGGTTATCATTTGCTGAATAAAATCTGAGCCGTTCGAGGCAAATGAACTTCAAAACGCTTCGTTTCGAATCTACCTAAAATTTAAGGAAAACTGTTGCTTTCGGGACAAGCCGTCCTTTGCGCGTCTGTGTCAGTATCGCGGTACAAGGGTCGTGCGGTTCGGATGCATGACGTCATAAAGGACAGACAGATGGGCTTTCTGATAAGAGCTGCTTTCTGGTTTTCGCTGGTGCTTCTGGCGCTGCCGCTGGGTGTCGGCGCCGATGATGCGGGCCGCGAAAGCGTCGGGCCGCTCCAGGCGCTGTTTGCGGCGCGCGAAGCCGTCGGCGATATCGCCGGCATCTGCGAGCGCAAGCCGGACGTGTGCGAGACCGGCAAATCGGCAATGCACACCATCACCGCCCGGGCCAGGGAGACCGCCAAGATCGCGGCCGCCATGCTGGACGACAAGGCCGCTGAACCCGATACGGTGACGACCACCGGCAGCGTGCCCGGGGAAATCGTCTTGCCGGCGAAAGTCGATTTGCCGGCGAAAGTGCACTTGCCGGCGAAGAACTGAGACTGTTTCGGCCGAATTCATCGCTAAACCGCAAGGCTCTCGCTCTCGGCACCTGCGGCGTTTCTCCTCTTTTTCCGTGACGTGGCAGCGCCGGATGACTATATCCGGGGGAATGACGACGACGATCCAGACCATCCGCGACGACTTTTCCCTGCTCGACGAGTGGGAAGACCGCTATCGCTATGTGATTGAACTGGGTGAAGCGCTGCCGCCGTTTCCCGACGAGCAACGCATACAAGCCAACAAGGTGCCCGGCTGCGTCAGCCAGGTCTGGCTGACCACTGAGCAAGGCGGGGGTGTCGACCCCGTTATCACCTTCAAGGGCGATTCCGACGCGCATATCGTGCGCGGCCTGGTCGCCATCATGCTGGCGCTGTTTTCGGGACGGCCGGCCAGCGAAATCCAGAGGACCGACGCAGAGGCCACATTGAAGGCGCTCGGACTTGACGAGCACCTGTCGCCGCAGCGCGCCAATGGTCTTCGCTCGATGGTCAAGCGCATCAGGCGTGACGCCGAGGCAGCGCTGAAGCAGACCGCCTGACCGCACGGCAGTTGCTGGCGGCATGAAGAACTGGCGGCCTGAGCTTGGTCTCCCCACAATGCGAAAACGGCGCCTGTAGGCGCCGTTTGAGTATCAAACCGGAAGAGCCGCTTGTCAGCGTCCCTTGCGCTTGCGGCCGAGACCCATCTTCTTGGCGAGCTGCGAACGGGCGGCCGCGTAATTGGGCGCAACCATCGGATAGCTTGGGTCCAGGTTCCACTTTTCGCGATACTGGTCGGGCGTCAGATCATAGTGGGTCATCAAGTGACGCTTGAGCGACTTGAACTTCTTGCCGTCTTCGAGACAGATGATGTAGTCGTCATGCACCGACCGCTTCGGATTTACCGCCGGCTTCTGCTTGTCGGCAGGAGGCTGCTCGGCGGCCCCGCCGACACGCCCGAGAGCGGCATGGACATCGGCGATAAGGTTCGGCAGTTCGCCGACCGGCACGGGATTGTTGCTGACATAGGCGGCCACCACATCGGCGGTGAGCTCGATCAGCGCGTCGCTGTTTCTGGAAGGTGTTTCGGTAATATCCATGGCGTTCAGGCCCCAACGAGAATTGTTTCTGTTTGCGCCCGTTTCGATAGTTGGGCATCGCGCGAACTTGTGCAGGAAAAAGCCTCCGCGATTCGCGTCGCGGCATCTTAATGGGCCGGGCCGCCAAGTAAGTCAATTCGCTTCTTTCGGTCTATTCAGCGATACAAGTCAAATCTTCCATATTCAGCTTCACTCTTTCGTGCAAAGCGTAACTTTGCCGTTTTTTCTGGTCAGACCAGCATCGACTGACGCCGCGGCAAGCAGCCATTACACAAACGGCAGCAGGTAAATAGAGTTCGATGCTTGACCCTGCCGGCGGCATTACAGCCTGGATGATCGGCGGATTCAGTAAAATCATAGGTTGCGAAGCGTTACTGTTGCTCGCGAGCCGTCGCCGGAGCGGTGCGCTGTGTCATTGAAATGGGGTAATGTATTTCCGTAGACCCAGCCGTATCGGCCACTTGCCAAGCCGCGAAGGCAGTTGCATGAGATTGACCGGCACTGGCAGGGTCATCGCAGCGACGGCGAGAACCGCGGCAGTCCGAGAAGAAATATTCCTTATCCGCTCCTCCAGCCCGTCCTCTCGAGCCACCACGACAATAGATCATAGCCCTTGAACCCGCGCTGCTCGGCGTGTTCATTCGCCATTCAAGTAGCTTCCACAGCGAGACGCAATGACCAGAACCCCAGTGTTTCCGACCGCCACGCCGCCGCAGCCGGAGAAGCGGCCGATCTTCGACACGCATCACGGCATAACGCGGACGGACGATTATGGCTGGCTGAGGGCCGCCAATTGGCAAGAGATGTTCAGGGATCCGTCCCTGCTCGACGGCCAAATCCGCGCCCACCTCGAAGCCGAGAATGCTTACCAGGCGGCGCTGATGGCCGATACGGTCCAACTGCAGAAGCAGCTTTTCGCGGAAATGAAGGGACGCATCAAGGAAGACGATTCTTCCGTGCCGATGAAGGACGGACCTTACGCCTACGGCTCCTCCTTCAAGCTTGGCGGCCAGCAGCCGCGTTATTTCCGCACGGCGCGTGACGGCGGCGACAAGCAGATATTGCTCGACGGCGATGCCGAGGCCGAGGGCAAGCCCTATTTCCGCCTGGGCGGCGTCGATCATTCGGACGACCACAGCAAGCTGCTCTGGGCCTTCGACGACAAGGGTTCCGAATTCTACACGCTGCGCGTCCGCGATCTGGCCGGCGGCAACGATCTGGCGGACAGGGTCCCGGACACCGGCGGCGGCGGTGTGTGGGATGCCGGCAATGACGGTTTTTTCTACACCCGCCTCGACCCCAACCACCGTCCTTCCAAAGTGCTGTTCCATGCGCTTGGCGACGGTCCTGAAAACGACCGGCTGATTTACGAGGAGACCGATCCCGGCTTCTTCATGGATGTCGGCGGCACGCGCTCCAACGAGTGGATCATGATCGGCATCAACGATCATGAGACCTCGGAATACCGCATCATGAGCGCCGACGATCCGTTCGCAGAGCCGAAGCTGGTTGCGGCGCGCCAGACGGGCCTGCAGTACGAACTCGAGGAAGGCGGCGACATCTTCTTCATCCTCACCAATGCCGACGGCGCCAAGGACTTCAAGATCATGACGGCGCCGGCCCATGATCCGGTGCGCGCCAATTGGCAGGAACTGGTGCCGCACGAAGCGGGCCGGCTGATCCTTTCGGTGATCGGCTTCAAGGACCACATGGTCCGGCTCGAGCGCAAGGAAGGCCTGCCGCGCATCGTCGTGCGCGACCGCAAGAGCGGCGAGGAGCACCTGATCTCCTTCGACGAGGAAGCCTTCTCGCTCGGCCTGTCCGGCTCCTACGAATACGACACCGAGATCATGCGCTTTTCCTATTCGTCGATGACGACCCCGGCGCAGGTCTTCGATTACAACATGCGCACCCGCGAGCGGGTGCTGCTCAAGACCCAGGAAGTGCCGTCCGGCCACGACCCGGAGCACTACGTCACGCGCCGGCTGATGGCGCCTGCCGCCGACGGCGAACTGGTGCCGATCTCGCTCCTCCACCACCGCGACACACCGCTCGACGGGTCCGCCCCTTGCCTGCTTTACGGCTACGGATCTTACGGCATAGCCGTACCCGCCGCGTTCAACACCAATCTGTTTTCGCTGGTCGACCGCGGCCTTGTCTACGCGATAGCCCATGTTCGCGGCGGCAAGGACAAGGGCTATGGCTGGTACGACGACGGCAAGCGGGCGAACAAGATGAACACGTTCACCGATTTTGTCGCTGCCGCCCACCACCTCGTCGCCGAACGCTATACGCAGCATGACCGCATCGTTGCGCAAGGCGGTTCCGCCGGCGGCATGCTGATGGGCACGGTCGCCAACATGGCGCCGCAATGCTTCGGCGGAATCGTCGCCGAGGTTCCCTTCGTCGACGTGCTCACCACCATGCTCGACGCAAGCTTGCCGCTGACGCCGCCGGAATGGCCGGAATGGGGCAATCCGATCGCGTCGGCGGAGGATTACCGGACCATCGCCGCCTACTCGCCCTACGACAATGTCGCCGCACTCGACTATCCGCCGATCCTGGCACTGGCCGGCCTGACCGACCCGCGCGTCACCTATTGGGAGCCGGCCAAATGGGCGGCGCGGCTGCGCGACCGCAAGACGGGTGAAAATCCGGTGCTGTTCAAGATCAACCTGGATTCAGGCCATGCCGGCGCCTCCGGCCGGTTTTCAAGACTGGAGGAAATCGCCTTCACCTACGCCTTCGCGCTCAAGGTGACGGGCAAGGCCGAGCTTGCGGCGTGAACATCGGCGGATGAGCGGTCATTGCCTTCCGTTCCGCGACGTGGCTTCATTGGCGGTGAGAGTTGCGGAGCCCACCAATGATCGATCTCGCCACGTTGATAGCTTATGTCGCGGTTGTGCTTGGCTTTGTCTTCATCCCGGGTCCCGCCACTCTTCTGACGGTGGCGCGGGCAACCAGTTCCGGAACCAGGGTGGGCATTGCGACCGGCGCCGGGATCGCGGCCGGCGACGTGGTTCACACCTTCATGGCGATCGTCGGCATTTCGGCGATCATTGCCACGTCGGCGGCGCTTTTCAGCATCGTGAAGTACATCGGCGCAGCCTACCTCATTTATCTCGGCATTCGCGCGATCATCGAGAAAACGCCTGTCTATCCGGCCGCCGGCGCACTTGCGATCCCCGCTGCCAAAGCATTTCGGCAGGCTGTTTTGACCGAGGTTCTCAATCCCA
The DNA here is from genome assembly GCF_040322355.1 of Mesorhizobium sp. M0145. Lineage (NCBI taxonomy): Bacteria > Pseudomonadati > Pseudomonadota > Alphaproteobacteria > Hyphomicrobiales > Phyllobacteriaceae > Mesorhizobium > Mesorhizobium sp. M0145. The sequence goes on along the minus strand of NZ_JAMYTK010000009.1, from coordinate 132,169 downwards.
AGACCGCGCTTTTCTTCCTCGCATTTCTTCCGCAGTTCGTGCGGCCTGAAAACGGATCGGTGATGCTTCAACTGGCGATATTGGGCGTCATCTTTGTTCTGTTGGGCCTCGTCAGCACGGTGGTTTTCGCCGTGGGTGCGGGCGGCCTCGGTGCATTCCTGCGCCGAAACCCGACGGTGCTGAGATGGCAAGGCAAGGCTGTCGGCGGTATCTATTGCGCCTTAGGCATCCGGCTGGCGCTGCAACAGCGCTAGGGTCTCGACAGGCGACGAGCCGTACGAGGCTGCGGATAATGGGCAGGCACAGCTGATTTTCCGCTCGCAATTGCAAAGGCCGCGCGCTACCCAGTGCGCGGCCTTTTCACAGCCGCGCCAACACACAATCACCCAGGGATCTGCCATGTTGCTCGTCGATGTCTATCTCGACAAATCGCCCATCCAGGGCATCGGCGTCTTTGCCAAGAACCACATTGCCCGCGGCACGCTGGTCTGGAAGCTCGACCCGAAATACGACCGGCGCATCGAGGTAGCGGCCTACGAGCGGGAAACCGGGCCGGTCAGAACCTATCTCGACCGCTACGCCTATCCGGACCGGCGCGACCCGAATTACATCGTCTTCGAAGCCGACGATGCGCGCTACATGAACCATGCCGACAGCCCGAATTGCGACGTCTCGCAGCCGGAGGAGACCTATGCCTTGCGCGACATTGCGCCCGGCGAGGAAATGACCTGCGACTACAATCACTTCTTCGAAACCGGCTTCGACTTTCTCGGCGACCGCTGACGCAACGGCCGTCAGCTCGACGGCTTCTTGCGCGCCGGATAGCCGTTGGGGTGCGGCGGCACGGCTTTCAGGTAGGCGGCGATCGCCGCGCGGTCCTCCGGGGTCAGCACGGCCATGTTCCGCTGCACGTCGACCATTGCGCCGCCGACCGTATCGAAATCCGGCGTGAAGCCGGTTTCGAGATAGTTGGCGATGTCGGCCTCGGACCAGTCCGCGATGCCGCCCTCGCCCGACGTGATGTTCGGCACGATGCCGCTGCCTTCGGCGGCGGCCGCACCTGCCAGCCATTGGCTCTTCCTGGTGCCGCCGGCAAGATCCCGCGGCGTGTGGCATTCGCCGCAATGGCCGGGGCCTTCGACCAGATAGCGGCCTGTCAACACCGGATCCCGTGGGCCGTCGGGAAAGGAAACGACCGGCTGGTCACTCAAATAGAGCAATTTCCACAGACCAAGGCCGCGTCGGACGTTGAAGGGAAACCCCAGCGAATTGGCGGGCGCCTTGCCGGCGACCGCGGGTAACGTCTTCAGGAATGCATAGAGATCGGCAATGTCGGCCGGCTTCATGCGCGCGTAGGAAGTATAGGGAAATGCCGGATAGAGATGCTCGCCCGACGGCGACACGCCCTTCAGCATGGCGTTGGCAAGATCCTCGACCGACCAGGCGCCGATGCCGTCCCTGGTATCCTGCGATATGTTCGGCGGCACGAAGGTGCCGAATGGCGTCTTGAGTTCAAGGCCGCCCGCCAGCTGAAGACGGGCGTCGCCTTGCGAGCCAGGCTTGGCATGACAGGATGTGCAGCCGCCGGCGTAGAAGATGCGCTTGCCCCTGGCGGCGTCGCCAGGACCAAGCTCAGCCAGCGTTGCGGCATCGAGCCTGACCGGAGCCGACAGGAACCAGCCGGCAATCGCGGCCGCACCGCCCAGAACGAGGGCGGCGCCGACAAGTTTCTTCAGCAAGCGCATTGCCCGCTATCATCCTTTTTTCACCCTGTAGTTTTGATGACAGTTGCCGCAGCCGCCGCCGATGGTGTTGAACTGCGCCTTCAACGCGTCGGCATCCGCAGGTGCTGCGGCGACCGCCGCCTTGACGTCGGCGAGGTACTTGCCTTCAGCCGTCTTGAAGCCGGCCATGTCCTGCCAGATTTTTGGGGACGCCGTGGTGTCGCCGGTGTCGCTGCCCGCCGGGAAAAGCGTGTCGACGCCGGCATGGAATTTCTCGGCATTGACCTGCAGTGCCTGCAACGCCGTCAGCACCGAAGCTGCGTCGTAGGGCGTCTCGCCCTTGACCACTTTCGACAAGCCGGCGGCGATCTTGCCACGTTCCTTCATCAGGGCCTGCCGGTCAGCTACCGGGTCTCCAAATGCCGCCGAACCGGCGAAGGCGAGCATCGAGATGGCGAGGATAAGCTTTCTCATTCACTTGGCTCCATGTTGAAGGCAATTCAGGATGCGGCCCCACACCGATGACAAACGGCAAGGATGGCTTAAAAATTCCGACGCTTCGCCTCACGCTTGCGTGAAATTTTTGCAGCTGTCGTTCTGATGCTGAAAAAGAAAAGCCCCGGTTCTGCCGGGGCTTTCTGGAACGGATCAGGCCTTTTCGTAGAGTTCGAGCACATAGTCCCAGTTGATGAGACTGTCGACGAAGGCTTCGAGATATTTCGGCCGGGCGTTGCGATAGTCGATGTAGTAGGAGTGTTCCCAGACATCGACGCCGAGGATCGGCGTCGCGCCATGGACGAGCGGGTTCTCGCCATTCGGCGTCTTCGAGATCGCCAGCTTGCCGTCCTTGACCGAGACCCAGGCCCAGCCCGAACCGAACTGGGTGGTGCCGGCGGCGATGAAGTCGGCCTTGAACTTGTCGTAGCCACCAAGATCGCTGTCGACCGCCTTTTGCAATGCACCGGGCAGCTTGTTGCCACCGCCGCCCTTCTTCATCCATTTCCAGAAATGGATGTGATTGTAGTGCTGGGCGGCATTGTTGAAGAGGCCCGCATTCTTGCCGAAGGACTGTTTGACGGCCTCTTCGACCGATAAATCGCCCATGCCCGCCTCGGCGGCCAGCTTGTTGCCGTTGTCGACATAGGCCTTGTGGTGCTTGTCGTGGTGATATTCCAGCGTTTCCTTGGACATATAAGGCTGCAAAGCCTCGTAATCATAGGGCAAGGCGGGCAATTCAAAAGCCATCGGTCGTACTCCCTCGTGGAAAAATCCGGTGTCGATACCGGACTAACATAGGACTGGATTGGTCTGGAACAACTCCGGAAACGAAGCGCCGGCCGCTTTTTAGCGGGTCAGCCGGGCGAAGTCGAATGCGCCCATTCCCAATAGAGTTCGCGCGCCTTCTTGGCCACCGGTCCGGGCTGCAGATTGCGATCCTCGATACGGGTGACCGGCACGACTTTCGAGTGGTTTCCGGTCGAGAAGATTTCGTCCGCCTCCAGGAAGTCGCGGATCGACAGCGTCTTTTCCGTCGTCGTGAACCCGTATTCGCCAAGCAGGGCCATGGTGCGCGAGCGGGTGATGCCGGACAGGAAGGTGCCGTTCGGCGCCGGCGTCAGGACATGGCCATCCTTGACCAGGAAAATGTTCGAGGTGCCGGTCTCGGCGACATTGCCCAGCATGTCGAGCACGAGCGCATTGTCGAAGCCGCGCATCTTGGCTTCCAGGATGGCCCGGCCGTTGTTGGGATAAAGGCAGCCGGCTTTGGCGTTGGTCGGCATGGTTTCGATGGTCGGGCGCCGGAACGGCGACACCGTCACCGAAAACCCCGCCGGCGAGATCATCGGCGATTCATAGAGGCAAAGGCAGAAACGCGTCGAGGCCGGGTCGGCCGGCACGCCCATATAGCCGCCATGCTCGGCCCAATACATCGGCCTGATGTAGACCGCCGTGTTGCCGTCGAATTTCTTCAGCCCGTCCCAGGTCAGGCCGACGATCCTGTCGGTGCTCATCGTCGGTTTCAGACCGAGCGCGATCGCCGAGGCATTTACCCTTGCCGCATGACGATCGAGATCGGGAGCGACGCCCTCGAACCAGCGGGCGCCGTCAAACACGCTGGTGCCAAGCCACATGGCGTGGCTGCGCGGCCCTAGAATGGCAACATTGCCCTCGTACCAGTCGCCGTCGACGAAGGTCCATGTCGCGGATTGCGCCGCAGTCGCCAGTGTCATTGCCAGGTTCCGTTCGATGCTTGTTGCGGCGCATTGGAAGATGCTTTGGCGGCCGCCGTCAACCGGCTTGGCTGAGATTTGTTGAGGCCAGCGGGCTGGCGGACTGCAATCAGCGCTTGCGCCTTGCCTTACGCGGCCTCAAAACTGTCGAATGCAGTTCGCGGCTTACGTTTTCGACGCCTATGGCACGCTGTTCGACGTGCATGCGGCCGTGCGCCGTCACGCCGACCAGATCGGGCCGGACGGCCAGTTGCTGTCCGAGATCTGGCGCGCCAAGCAGCTGGAATATTCCTGGGTCAGGACGCTGATGGGGGCCTATGCCGATTTCTGGCAGCTCACCGAGCAGGCGCTCGATTTCGCCCTGAGCAAGGTTCCGTCCGCCGATGCCGGGCTGAAGGCGAAGCTGCTCGAGGCTTATTGGCGGCTGGACTGCTATCCGGAGGTGCCGGCCGTGCTCAAGGCGCTCAAGGCATCGGGAGCAAGGCTGGCGATCCTGTCCAACGGTTCGCCTGAAATGCTGCAAGCGGCCGTCAAGTCCGCCGCGCTCGACCAGGTCCTGGACGACGTCTATTCCGTCGACAGCGTCAGGCGCTTCAAGACCGACCCGTCGGTCTACGACATGGTCACCACGGGCTGGCGCCTCTATCCGGGCGCTGTCTCTTTCCAGTCATCCAACCGCTGGGACGTCGCCGGCGCCACCAAATTCGGCTTCAGGACGGTGTGGATCAACCGCGCCAATCAGCCAGAGGAATACCGGGATTTTCCACCGGCCCTGATCCTGCCGTCCCTTGAAGGTCTGGTCGCCGGGGGGTGACACCGGACATGTTGCCTCGGCGCAACAGTGACGATCCAGTCACAGCTTTGCCTTTGTTTGTCCACCCTGCGGCCAGAATTGGAACCGCCTATCGCGCCGGGCATTGCTCGGCACCTGCGCAACAGGACGCATTTATGCTTTGTTGCGATTTGAGACTTAAAAAAGGCAATCATGTTCACACCCCCATCGTCCTCTCTGCGCCTGAGCCGTCGCGGTTTTCTCAACGCAGCAGCCCTTGGCGCCGCCTCGGTCGCGGTCTCCAGTTGCACCACGCTGTCGCAACAACCGGTCGAGCCACCGCCGCCGACCTATGTCGAGCCGGCGCTCGGCGACTATGTGACGATGTATGGGGCGATGTCCGATGGCGGCTTCGAGCTGCCGGCCATACCGGTCGACAAGATCGACCCGCAGTTCCTGCGCCAGATCGTGGACGATCCGACCGGGCAGCAGCCGGGCACCATCGTCGTCGACACGACCAATCACTTCCTCTACCTGGTGCGCCCGGGCGGCCAGGCGATCCGCTATGGCGTCGGCCTCGGCCGCGCCGGCTTCGAATGGTCGGGCGATGCGGTGGTCCAATGGAAGCAGAAATGGCCGAAATGGACGCCGCCGGACGACATGATCGCCCGGCAGCCGGAGTTGAAGCCGTACAGCGCCGACAATGGCGGCATGCCCGGTGGGCTCAAGAACCCGCTTGGCGCGCGGGCGCTTTATCTCTTCCAGGGCAACCAGGACACGCTCTACCGCTTGCACGGTTCGCCGGAATGGCGGTCGATCGGCAAATCGGTGTCGTCGGGCTGTGTGCGCCTGATGAACCAGGACATCATCGATCTCTATGATCGTGTGCCGAACAAGACCCCGGTCGTGGTGACGGCCGACATCGGTCAGCCGATGGTGGCGACAGCAAACCGCAAAGCCATTCCGATCGACGCCGGCGTGCCGGAAGGATCGATCCTGCTCGGCCCGATAAAAGCGGTGACCAACTCGATCTTCTGAGCTGGTCGAAAGCGCGGGCGGGATTGCTCACGTGTCCTGCTGGTTTTGCCGAGCGTCGGCTTGCCCGTGCCCGCTTTTAGGTCCGATGCTTATGCCGAGCCCCCCGATAGCCGACATTCAACGCAACCAGCGTTCCCTACCCATTGCTGCCCGTCCTGGGCCGTTTCTCCTTCCCGAAACCCGACGTTGAGCGCAACCAGCGCTCCTGACCCTTGCCAGACATTCCAAGGCCAGTGATCGCGATCGTCGGCTATGGATTATTGTTTGCGGTCATTCAGCCCGACGGTTCGAGGCTGTTTGCGATGAGCGGAAGCGGACCTTCCCCGATGTGACCATACTGCGACGCCTCGGCTCGGAAGCGGAGCGTCCACTAGGGCGCCGGATCGCTTCGGATTGATTTGGCTAAGAGAGGTGGAAGCTGTTCGCGTCTATCCGCGACGTTGACCATAACAATTACCGACCATGATCATCTTGACATGCACAATAAGCAGTAGCCTGCGACCACGTTGACCCTTAGTCTGCAACCGTAGGCAACGGTTCAATACGGGTCATGGCAACGCAACTTACTCGGTCGGCGGTTCGCATTTACGGGGCGTTGTCTGCACTCGGAAATGACAGCGGAAACGTGCTGGAAGGGTTGCTGCCGTTCTTCGATCCGATCTTGCGCCGTCACAATGGCAGCAAACTCGACCCAGATGTCATCGCCGCAGCAATTCGCGATATGTACAAGTGGAACTTCAACTCCGATCTGGTCGAGACATTTGTCCCTTACTTAGAGCGTCACGGCTGGATTGTTGCTGACATCGCAGGTGCCAAGGATACCACGTATACGATTCAGATGGCTGACAACGGCGAGCCGGATGCATCCACTCAGACCGTTGAGGCTGAGCTACGCCGCATCGCCACTCAGTTTAAGGAGTTCTCCGAAGCGCTTTCGCCACTCACTACAATCCCCCGAGACGTCGAAGAGTTCGAGGACATCCTTGTCGAATGGCTCCTTTACGTCGAAGCGTTCAGCGAGAAGAGCATCGAGTTCAAAGCGGGCGTCAAACCGGATGCGTCAGGAAAGCTGCGGCAGGTAGTAGAAATCCCCAATACGACCTCCCTCCGAGACGAAGAGAAATTCCTGTGCGCGCGCTTCGTCAAACATGCAATCGAGGAGAACCAAGGCAGTGCTGAGGTACTTGCCCGGATTGCAGCTATCGGGCTTCTGACCGAGGTCGTTCAGGACTTTGTGAAGCCGGTGACCTCGGTCGATAAGACCGACCTCGTTGTCTATCTGGATGCGCCAGTTGCGATGGAACTTCTCGGTGTCTCCGGGAAGTTGGCGCGCGAGAACACTGCCCCTGTCGTGGCCGAACTCATCAGGATCGGGGCCTCGGTTCGAATTTTCGGGCAGAGCCTCGACGAGATAAAGAATAACCTGCAAGCCGTCTTGAAGAATCCGCGCCCTACAGGCCCGACTGCGCATGCCCTATTGAGGCGTGAGGTCTTGCGGGAGTATGTGAACGAGGTGTCGCGCAACCCTGCTCCCCTGTTGGACGCAGTGGGTGTGAAGGCTACGTATCGAACCCGGGAGCAGGCCATCCGAGCACCAGTTCTTTAACAAGGACAACTGGCAGGACCTTTACGGCAGGCTCAGTTACGCCGAGAATCCGTTGGCGCGTGAACACGACACCGACATCACTGCCTTCATTGTCAGACAGCGGCGGGGCAGAACTAGCCGAGACATATTCAAGTCGCACGCGGTCGGCCTGACTCGGAACGGTCTTCTTGCCCAAATTGTCCGCCGAGCGTGTGTCCAAATGAGCGGACTGCCTGACGAAACGGTGCCGCCCGTCGTTCATCGCCGCGTACTTGCGACCGCCATCTGGCTCCGCACAGGCATGGGGGCCGGTGATCTCAACATTCCAAAACGAATGCTGCTGGCAAGCTGCGAACATGTGCTCGCGATCCGTCCGGGAGTGGTAGCGGCCGTGAAGCGGCTCACTGATGCGCTGGGGGATGACGACAAGAGCCGCCAGCTCGATTTGCTGATTTCGCAGGATCGCAGCGCGCAGGCCCTCATGGATAAAACGCTAGGTGTGTCCAACGTCGTGACCGAGGAAAACCTCCCGCTTTTGTGGCAGGAGATGCTGCATCCGCACCTCGAAGAGGAACGTCAGAAAGGGCTGGAAGCGGTCAACAAGGCAAAAGCCGAAGGGAAAAAACGGTTAAACAAGGTCAATGAACGAATTGAGACGATACAGAAGGAGAGGGAGCAAGAAGCAACAATCTTGGGCGCAAAGCTGGAGGCCAAGCACCGTGAGGACCGTTATGCGATTGAGGCCCTTTGCACTGATGTCGAGGGGACCCTTCGCCGCAACAGAGCCGTCAGAATCGGCATTGGTGTGGTCTTGGGCTCGATCTTCTCTGTTCCGCTGCTGTTGGACACAACGCCAATAATTCGAGCGGCTTCTTTCGTTATTGGCTGGTTGCTGGCCTACCTTACTGCCACGGGTGGAAGGTTGCTCGGGATCAGCACCGATGAAACGCAGGCACTCAAAGCGCTGCATTCCGCCGCAGAGCGCAGGAAGCTAGTGAGTAAGCTCGACCAATTCGACGTTAGCTGGAACAAGACTGCTTTCGTCGTTGCGGACCAGCCGGAGCTACCCTCTCGTGATCGCGTCGATCTGTTCAGCTTGAGCAACGCCGGTAAGTAGAACCGCGTCGCAAGCGACGACGTTTTAGAAGGTGGCAGCGCAGACGCCTCCCCCGACGGTGATGACCCCTAAAGGCCGCCAGGCAAATGGTAGGGTGCACGCCTCATGATCGCAAGGAGGCCACGTGACTGTTATGTCCGTCCGCGCTATCGAACGGCAAGTAATGGGATCGAGACATTCCGTTAGTAGCTGACCAATGACCGTTCGTGGCGCGATCGAGGCGATGCTGACTTCGCCTACTCAGCAGCTGCCAGCGCGGGTCAAACGGCTTGGTTGGGTCGGTCTTTCGCGTTCCCTCAGAGTCGCAAGAGCGTGGGGTGAGCGGTACTACATCGACCCGGCCAGACGCCATTCCAACCGCTGATCCGTCTCGACGGCTTTCGGCCGCGTTGGACGTTTCGCTAGGTCGCTTCGCCCGGCTTATGGAAGTTCGATCTCGCCGTCCACCACGTGGTTGAGGCCGGTGCCTTCCGCCGTCAGCGTCATGCGGACCTTCAGCTTCTTGCCGCCGATTTGCCCTTCGCGCACCGTCTCCTCGATCTTGCGCTGTGAGGTGACGCCGACTTCCTTCAGGAACTTGCGGATCGACATGTTGACGGCGTCTTCGCTCATGGCGGAACTCCTCTGTGTCCGGAAGGGATTGTAAGGGAAGGCAAGGGATCAAGGAAGCAGGACGGTGACGTACGGTTTTATTGAAATAGACCTCGAGCCGGGAGGAGACGTCGGGTCCTTAAACTTGATCGACCCCTGGCAGGAGGAGTGGAACCGATCGACGTCTTGCGCAGAAGGAGCACTATGACGGCCATCTCGGCCTTGATCTGACCGATCAGGAAAAGAGTGATCTGATCGAGTACCTCAAATCGATCTGATCAGCACTCGGCGCTTCTTTGGGTTCGATTGGGAGGAAAGACCATTAAAGAAGATCGTGGTGAGATAAATTGCGGGTCGGCACAACGTAAGCCAGGCCAAGCGCTGTCTCGCCGGAAATTTCTTAAGGCGTCGACGACCGGCGCGGCGATTTGCCGGTGCAGGTGGGCTTGCTTCCTGCATGACAGGTCAGCCTGCGGCGCGCGGCGCCGAAACAACCCCAAAGCCTGTGGCGCTTTATTAGGATGTTCCAAACAAAGGTCGCCGCTGCGCCGGGTGCACCCATTTCCTGAAGCCGAATGCATCCTAGATTGTCGCGGGTGAAATCAGCCCCGATGGTTGGTGCCGCTTTTACAAAGCACGGCCTGCCTGATCGGCAGAGCCCAGCGGAGACTTTCGTTGTCTGCTGCGCTGCGGGTGATGGTCTGCAGGCATCGCGTCGAGGATGTCGGGTCACATTAGGCATTCGACAAGTCCGGAGTCAGACCGAAGTGATCGACGACCTTTCCAACATTTGCCTTCGCGATTGACCCCTCCCGGTCAAGCACCCAAATATCAGCGTTCCTCCGGCGGCTTGAGGTGCCGGAACTGCATCAGCAGCAGCAGATCGTAAGCGATCTTCAGTGCACCGCAGATGAGGAGGGGCCAAGCCCGGAACGAGGCAGCGAACAGAGCGCCCGCCAGGGCGGGACTGGCTGCGGCAGCCAGGCTGCGCGGGACCGATGTGAAGCTCGCGGCGGCTGCCCGCTCCGCCTCCGTGACGACCGCCATAACGTAAGATGAGCGCGTCGGGACGTCCATCTGCGAAAGCGCGGCACGGATCAGCAGCAGGGCGAGCGCCAGAGGGAGCGTCGGCGCAAGCGCCGCCAACATCAGGGCGATGCTGGACGGAATGTGTGTGAACACCATCGTGTTGATGAGCCCGATGTGCCGCGACAGCCAGGCGGCAACGGGGAATGAGAACGCCGAAAGCACGCCCGACCAGAAGAAGAAAAAGCCCGCTTCCGAAAGCGACAGGTCGAATTTTTCGAAAAGCCACAGGGCAAGCAGCGACTGGACGAGGAAGCCGCCGGCAAAGGCATCAAGGCTAAAAAGGGCCGCAAGCTTGAAAACGATATTCCGCGAGGGGCCAAGCGCGGACGTGCTGCCGGAGTCCGACGTTGGACGGCGCTGCGGGATCTGCGCGTAAAGGAGACCGCCGAGCAGGCCCAGCAACGCATAGAGCACGAACATCGCCTTGATGCCGGTGAGTTGATCGAGGCCGGCTGGAGCCAGAAGATCAGGTGTCACCGAAGCGAGCGCGCCAACCGCGGCTGCGAGCGCACCCACAAGGCTGTAGCGCGCGAACATCTTGGTCCGCGCGGCGTCGGTAACTTCGCGTGTGAGCACGGCATGCTCTAAGGGCACGAATACGCTGACGCTGCCGGCCGACGGGTTGATGGTGCCTGCGAAGGCGATCACCAAAAGCAGCGCGTAGTCGTGGACCACAGCAAAGGCCACACCCGTGGCGACCATCAGACTGGCGGCGGCAAACAGGAGTTGGCGGTGATCGTGTCGGGCACCAAGGAGTCCGACGGCGATGGTTAAGAGCGCTGAACCGAGCAGCGATCCGGTTGCTATGATGCCGACCTGCAGAGGCGCGAAGCCTAATGCGAGGAGATAGACCGGCAACAGAACGGCCACAAAGCCGTCGCCCATGTCGCGCAAGGCTCGGGCCGCAAAAAGAAAAGTCGCCGGGCGGATCTGCTGCACTGATCTAGCCTGCCCTCATCACCTGCGTTGGCGTCACCGGCTTTGGCAGCGTCGCTCGACAGGGCCGGAAGATCATGACGGAGTCGCGTTAGACATTCCAGCGAGGCGAATATCGGTTTCAATCCTCAGGCTGCCGCCCAACAATGCTGATTCATATCGTGTCAAGGCTTGCAACGACCGAAGACGCAACTGGCGCATATTGCGCTTGGCTGTCAAGGTCGGGAATAGGGTCAGAACCTGCCCGTGACCTTGCATACAGGACGTGCGGACACCAAGCTCCACCCACTTCACCGTGCCGAGCGTCATATACACCAACGCGTCGCCCCGGTTGTCCTCAGGTAGTCCTCAAGTTGGCCCGCGTGAATTCGCGGCGCGGGACGGCGGCAGCGGAGATGGCGGCGCGCTCTGTCTCGAAGATGTCCTGCGTCTGTCGCAACCTGAAAAGAAGGCTGCCATCGCGGAAGAAGTTCCGTCAGATCGTAGTCGCGGACGCGGACGTTGCGTGGCAGTCATGACCAATTGAACCGGACAATCCAACCTACCCACGTCTTACCAAGTTAGGACCGGTGATCCCAGCAGCGCCCTCCGCGACAAATTCGAACCTGGCTATCAAGCGTCACCGCCCTGGGCGGCAGGGAAGATTCGTCGCCTGATGCGCGAACACGATCTACAGCCGAGGATCAGGCGGCCCTTTGTCGCCACGACCGGATAGCGATCACGACCGCCCTTCCGCAGTCCCTGTACGACTCACTTGCGAAACGCAGCCGGTGCACGGTCTTCACCTCCAGCCTGATGATGCCCTTCAGAGGCTTCGGTGATTTTCTCGTATTCCGATTGCGACATCTCTGGAAGACATCGGGTAAAGGCCACCATCGCCCATAGCTCTTCCTGGTTGTGCGTTGAACCAAACGCAGGCATCCCGGTCATTTTAATGCCGTTTTGCATGATCCAATAGAGCTCAGCATCATCCAACAAGGCGTAATCGAGTCGACCGTCGGCATGTACGGCGATTTGCAAGGTATCGCTGGAAAGGTGATGCAAGAGATTGAGTGCTTAGAGCTCCTGGCCATTGAAGCATCTCCGCCCGATGCCGAATAGGCAATCGGTATGCAGCTCAACAGGAAAACGTCGTCCACACGGGTGCGCACCTCAAGGTGTTGGACGAAACGCCCAGATTGCCGGCAGCTGCTCTCCGCCCGCTCGAACCGCGAGAAGAAGCAGGTCAAGCGCGGGAACAAAGAGCGAAGTGCGTGCACCGGACACAGTCGGAATATGCGCGATGCGTCGATATGGCGGGTCCCGGGTATCCAGCACGTCAATGAATCCGTCTCCGCAGCTGATGTAGGCTCGCTGCCGTTTCGAGTCGACGAAAACATCGTCGGCATCACCGCAAATCTTCGCAGTCGCGACGAGCGAACCGTCTCCCATGGAGAAGATGCCGAGCCACGCAGGGTGGCGAAAAGCTATAAGGACGTGCTGGTGAGGGTCGTCCAACGCCATCGGAAAATTACCGGCCAAACCGGCGGTCGGCCAGCTTGCGATTTGAGCCAGTGATGTACGGTCGACGACTGCGATTGAATGAACGTCCGGCAGGTTCACAAAGACGTGGCTCGTCCTCGCGTCGAGCTGAAAACTTTCGGGATGCGCCTTTAGCGGCACATCGCCGGTTTTCCGGTTAGTCGTGGGATTGATGACAGCCAGCGCACCGCTGCCATACCCCACAAAGACCCGATTGGTCGCGCTATCCACGCGAACATTGTCGGCATCTTCCCCTAGGTCGACTTTGCCGATAGCGGCATAATCGGCTCCTCGAAACAATCGAACCGAGCCGTCGCCGGCATTCGCGACATACAGGGTGTCGGTCCCTTGCAGGTAGCCGACACCTTGTGGTTCCCGTAATCCCTTGATTGTGCGAAGCACGGTTCGATGGGTGAGATCGACCACCGCCATGCTGTTGTTGCCGAGTTCTGCAACGAACAAGCGCCGCCTCTTTAAGTCGATCGCCATGTGATCGATGCGGCCGCGCACATCTCCGAGTGGGATTCTGGCCTCGAGCCGTAATGGCGGCTCCGTGCCTTGGCCCGCAGCGTCAAACGTCGCAACCGGCAGGTTTGCCGCAGCCATCAAAGCAGTTGCGACAATTCGCGACAATAAGTGAAGTGCAATTGAAAGGAACCTGCCATCCACGCGCGCCATCCCTCAATAGGATCTTGCGCAGTGCTTGACGGAAGCCGTCTGAAGGGGAGACTGCTCATCCCCTCAGTTCAGATTAGGCCAATGACCTCTTGATTACAAGCGACGGGCAATTGGATAGTGTCGCGGATTGAACTTCGGTTTTGGGTGGTCGACTCCGACCGTTCGACCTCTGATGTCCAGCATCAGATTTTTACCCTGACGTAACCAAGCGATAGCGGCACTGATTACTGATAGCGCCGAGCCAAGGACGCAGCTATGCCCGCTGATGGTCGTATCAGGCTGTAGCGCGAACGGCAGGTTTGGAGAAACGCAATGAAGGTCGGCAAATGGCGCATAGCCGCCGTCCGCTGTCCTCCAGATCTGGCCACCGGCGCTTGATGCCAGGACAGAATTACCGACACCGACGCCCGCCTTCGGGTCCGATGCCCCTCACCTGCCCCTGGACAGGCTCCCCAAAATCCCGCGGATGATCGCCCGTCCGACCGACGAGCCGACCGAGCGCACGATGGATTTGATCGCCGCCTCCGCCACCGTCTGCCGGTTGGAGGGGCGCGGCGCCCGCCGGCCACCGCTGGGCTGAGGAGCGGGATCGTCATTGCCGAAACCGGGAATGGTCCAGCGCGAACGGCCGCTGTCCTGTTGCTGCGCCTGTGCCTCCTGGGCGTCCTTAGCCTTTTTCTGCAGTATCTCGAAAGCCGATTCGCGATCGACGGTCTGGTCGTACTGTCCGGCAACCGGGCTCTCGGTGATCAGCTTGCGGCGCTCTTCGGGCGTGATCGGGCCAAGCCGCGACGACGGCGGGCGGATCAGCGTCCGCTGTACCATGGACGGCACGCCCTTGGCTTCCAGCGTCGAGACAAGCGCCTCGCCGGTGCCGAGCTGCGTGATAACGGTTGCGCAGTCGAAATCGGGATTGGGCCTGAACGTCTCGGCCGCCGTCCTGACGGCCTTCTGTTCGCGCGGCGTATAGGCACGGAGTGCGTGCTGCACGCGGTTGCCGAGCTGGGCCAGCACCGTTTCAGGGATATCCAGCGGATTTTGCGTGACGAAATAAACGCCGACGCCCTTCGAACGGATCAGCCGGACCACCTGTTCGACGCGGTCGATCAGCACCTTCGGCGCGTCGTCGAACAGAAGGTGTGCCTCGTCGAAGAAAAAGACCAGCTTCGGCTTGTCCGGGTCGCCGACCTCGGGCAGTTCCTCGAACAGCTCCGACATCAGCCATAGAAGGAACGTCGCATAGAGTCGCGGATTCATCATCAGCTTGTCGGCGGCGAGCACGCTGATGGCGCCGCGTCCATCGCGCGTGGTGCGCATGATGTCGGATATCCGCAATGCCGGCTCGCCGAAGAAATTGGCAGCGCCCTGCTGCTCCAGGACCAGCAGCGTGCGCTGGATGGCGCCGACCGAAGGTTTCGTCACATTGCCGTAGCGGGCGCCGATCTCTTGGGCGCGGTCGGCGATATTGGCCAGCAGTGACTGCAGGTCCTTCAAATCGAGCAGCAGAAGGCCTTCCTCGTCGGCGATGCGGAAGGCGATGTTCATGATGCCTTCCTGCGCCTCGGAAAGGTTCATCAACCGCGACAGAAGCAGCGGCCCCATCTCCGAGATGGTGGCGCGGATCGGGTGGCCCTGCTCGCCGAACAGATCCCAGAAGATGACCGGGAATTCCTGGAATTCATAGGGATCGAGCTTGACCTGCTCGGCCCGCTTGACCAGGAAATCCTGCGCTGTGCCCATCATGGCGATACCCGACAGGTCGCCCTTGATGTCGGCGCAGAATACCGGCACGCCGGCATTGGAGAAACCCTCGGCCAATATCTGCAGGGTCACCGTCTTGCCGGTGCCGGTCGCGCCGGTGACCAGGCCGTGACGATTGCCATACTGCAGCAAAAGCTGTTCGGGCCGCTGATAGCTGTCGTCCGGCTTGCGGCTGGCCCCTATGAAGATACTGGTATCGTCGGCCATGTGTCCGGTCTCCGCAAACCTATAGGGTTGAATGCCCTGATCCCTTGAAGAAAAGGGAGCCCCGCCGCAGGTATAGTGAGGCCATTGCGCAGCGACAATGGGCACCGTCGAAAATGGCTTTTGGAGCTTGCGGAACCTGCCCATGTTTGGCAATCGGTTGACGGTCGCCGTCACGAAAGGCGTGTTGCACGGCATGTGTGCTGCATTGTGATATGGGACCGGGGACCGTAGACTGACATAGTCGGCCGCTGCGGCCGCTAGAACGAGGAGAACCGATGGGCGCCGGTGCCTTGACCCAGGATGCCGAACTTCCGAACGTCGACCGGCAACGATGGCTGGCGCTGGCAGAGAAGGCGCTGGCCGGCGGGTCCTTCGAGGAAAAGCTCGTCTCGCATACGGACGACGCCATCCGCATCGAGCCGCTCTACGAGCGTTCGGTAACCGCCGAGCCTGTCGTGCGCGCCAACCCGGGATCACCGTGGATCGTCAGCCAGCGCATCGACGATCCGGACATAGGCCGCGCCAGTGCGCAGGCGCTGGAAGACGTCGCGCAGGGTGCCACCGGACTGTCGCTTGTCTTCGAGGGTGCGCCGAACGCCTTCGGCTATGGCTTGCCGAGGACGGCGGAGGCGCTGGAGGGCGTGCTCGACGGCGTGCCGCTCAACCGCATCCAGATCCGCATCGACGCCCATCCCTGGAGCCGTGCCGTGGCCGACTGGCTGGTGGCGTTTTTGACCAAGCGCCGCTCCGACCCGGCAAAGCTCAACCTCTCCTTCGGCATCGATCCGGCGGCGATATTTGCCGGGACCGGCAGGCTGCGCATGTCGATCGAGGCTTTGCAGGCTTCGATGCCGCAGTCGCTGGCGCATTTCTTTTCGATGGGTGTGCCCGGCGTGCTGCTGGAGGCCGACGGGCGGGTATTCCACAATGCCGGCGCCACCGAGGCGCAGGAGCTTGGCACCATGCTCGCCTCGGCCGTCTCCTATTTGAGGCTGTTCGAGAAGGCGCGCCAGCCGCTCGTCTACGCGGCGCCGCATATCGGTTTTGCGCTCAGCGTCGACCAGGACCAGTTCGTTTCGACGGCCAAGGTCAGGGCGTTGCGCAGGCTGTGGGCGCGTGTCCAGGAGGCCTGCTCGATACCGCCCTCCACCGCCAGCATCCATGCCGAAACCTCCTTCCGGATGATGACGGCGGCCGACCCGGAAACCAACATCCTGCGCACCACCATCGCCGCTTTCGCGGCTGCCGCCGGCGGCGCGGATTCGATCGCCATCCTGCCGCACACGATCGCGCACGGCCTACCCGCGGGTTTTGCTCGCCGCGTTGCCCGCAACGCGCAACTGATCATGGCCAATGAAAGCCACATCGACCACGTCGCCGATCCGGTTTGCGGTTCGGGCGCCGTCGAGGCGCTGACTTCGGAGCTCTGCGCGGCGGCCTGGCAAGAGTTCCAGCAGATCGAGGCGGAAGGCGGCGTGCTGTCCAGCCTCGAGCAAGGCCATATCCAGAAACGCGTCCAGGCAGCTTCCGCCCGCCGCAACACTGCCTACCAGGCGGGCGAACGGGCGATCGTCGGCACGACGCTGCACCCGTCGAAGACTGAGCGTCCGGTCGAGACGCTGGCGGCGGAGCGGCGGCCTGCCTTCACCGAAGGCGTTGCGGTGTGCGAGCCGCTATTTCCGATCCGCATCGATCAGTCGATCGGAGCCGTACCATGATCCCGGATTTCAGCCAGATCGGCTGGTCGCCGCCACGGCGGGTGCCGGTCGAGGTCAAAGGCCAGCGGATGACGCCGGAAGGCATTGCCGTCAAGCATCTCTACAACCAGGGCGATCTCAAGGGCTTGCCGCACCTCGATACCTATCCGGGCCTGCCGCCTTTCGTGCGCGGCCCCTATCCGACGATGTATGTCCAGCAACCCTGGACGATCCGGCAATATGCCGGCTTCTCGACGGCCGAAGAGTCCAACGCCTTCTACCGTCGCAACCTTGCCGCCGGCCAGAAGGGCCTGTCGGTCGCCTTCGATCTCGCCACGCATCGCGGCTACGACAGCGACCATCCGCGCGTCGCCGGCGATGTCGGCATGGCCGGCGTCGCCATCGATTCCATTCTCGACATGCGCCAGTTGTTCGACGGCATCCCGCTTAACGAGATGACGGTATCGATGACGATGAACGGCGCGGTGCTGCCGATCATGGCGCTCTATATCGTGGCGGCGGAGGAACAGGGCGTCGCGCAGAAGGATCTCACTGGGACCATTCAGAACGACATCCTGAAAGAGTTCATGGTGCGCAACACCTACATCTATCCGCCAAAACCTTCGATGCGGATCGTGTCGGACATTTTTTCCTACACGTCGAAGCACATGCCGAAGTTCAATTCGATCTCGATCTCCGGCTACCACATGCAGGAGGCGGGAGCGACGGCGGATCTCGAGCTCGCCTACACGATTGCCGACGGTATCGAATATGCGCGCGCCGGCGTCGCGGCCGGTCTCGACATCGACCGTTTCGCGCCGCGCCTTTCCTTCTTCTGGGCGATCGGCATGAATTTCTTCATGGAAGTCGCGAAGCTGAGAGCAGCGCGCCTTTTGTGGGCCAGCCTGATGCTGAAGAACTTTTCGCCAAAAGACGAGCGCTCGCTGTCGCTGCGCACCCATTGCCAGACTTCGGGCTGGTCGCTGACGGCGCAGGATCCCTACAACAACATCATCCGCACCATGATCGAGGCGATGGCCGCCACTCAAGGCCACACGCAGTCGCTGCACACCAATTCCTTCGACGAGGCAATGGCGCTGCCAACCGACCACTCAGCCCGCATCGCCCGCAACACGCAGCTCATCCTGCAGAAGGAATCCGGCACGACGCGGATTATCGACCCGTGGGGCGGCTCTGCCTATCTCGAACGGCTGACGCATGATCTGGCGGCGCGTGCGCTTGCGCATATCGAGGAGGTCGAGAGCCTCGGCGGCATGGCCGCGGCGATCGAAAAGGGCCTACCGAAGCTGCGCATCGAAGAGGCTGCCGCGCGCACCCAGGCGCGCATCGATTCAGGCGAACAGATCGTGGTCGGTGTCAATGCTCACCGTCCCGGCACGGACATCGACGTCGACGTGCTGAAGATCGACAATGCCGAAGTCAGGGCGCGGCAATTGTCGAAGCTGCAGCGGCTGAAAGGCACGCGTGACGTCGCCGCCGTCGAGAGCGCGCTCGATGCGCTTACCCGTGCTGCCGGGCGTAACGGAAACCTGCTGGAATTCGCCATCCGGGCCGCACGCGCCAACGCCACGGTCGGCGAGATTTCGCTGGCGCTGGAAAAGGTTTTCGGCCGCCATGTCGCCTCGGTGCAGACGATCTCCGGCGTCTATCGCAACGCGCTCGGCGACAATCCGGTGGTCGACCGGCTGCAGGACAAGATCGTCGCGTTCGAGGAGAAGTCCGGCGGCAAGCCGCGCATTCTGGTCGCCAAGATGGGGCAAGACGGCCATGATCGCGGCCAGAAAGTGATCGCCACCGCCTTTGCCGACCTCGGCTTCGACGTCACCGTCGGGCCGATGTTCCAGACTCCGGACGAGATCGCCAGGCTGGCCGTCGAGCATGACGTGCACATCGTCGGCGCCTCGTCGCTGGCAGCAGGCCATTTGACGCTCATTCCCGAACTCAGGCTTGCACTGAAGAAGTTGGGCCGCGACGACATGCTGATCGTCGCCGGCGGCGTCATCCCGCCGCAGGATTACGACGCAGTCCGGCAGGCAGGCGCCACTGAAATCTTCCCGCCCGGCACGGTTATCCCGGAAGCGGCGGAGCGGCTGATGGACCGGCTGCTGCAGGTCGGCTGACGCTTTGTTATAATGTCTGTTGTAACAAGAAACACACTGAGTTATAATCAGCGTTGCAACAGGATGCCTCACCATGAAGACGACCATTCGCAAGATCGGCAATTCCGAAGGCGTGATCCTGCCGAGGGAGCTTCTCGATCGTCTGAACCTGAAGGCCGGCGACCAGCTTCAAATCGTTGAAACAGGTGACGGTCTTGCGCTGAAGCCGGTGGACGACAGCTTCGAGCGGCAAATGAAAGCTGCCCGCGAGGTGATGGACAAATACAAGGTCGCGCTTCAGAAGCTCGCCGAATGAGCTGGGAGTTTCTGACGCGGCGTGCAGTCGAAGCCATGCACGCGGAGCAGTTGCGCCGACACGGCGGAGCACAAGGCTTGAGGGATGAAAATGCCCTCGAATCGGCGCTCGCTCGCGCCGAAAACAAGGCCAACTACGGAGACCCGTCGGTTGAGGAACTCGCAGCCGCCTATGTCTTCCGCATTGCCAGAAATCATGCCTTTGTCGACGGCAACAAACGCACGGCCATTGTCGCTGCCGGCGCATTTCTGATTGTGAATGGTTATGCCCTGACGGCCAATAACGGCATGCTTTACGAATTCGTCATGGGCGTCGCCGCCGGCGAAATCGACGAAGCTGGTGCCGCGGCGTTCTTCCGCGATCATGTCGTCAAGCTCGAAGACTAACTGTCGGAGAGCTTGACGATCTCCCATTCCTTGCCGTTGACCACGGCAATTTCGCCGATCTTCTTGCCGAACAGCGCCATCGCCATCGGCGACATATGGGAAATTGTCCCTTTGCCCGGATTGGCTTCGTCCTCGCCGACGATCTTCCAGTGCACCTTCTTGCCGTCGTCGCTTTCCAGGGTGACACCCATGCCGAAACGAACCAGGTCGCTGCCCGGTTCCGGCACCGAAAGCTCGGCGCTTTCCCGCCGTGCCGTCCAATAGCGGAGATCGCGCGAGACCAGCGCGATGCGCTCGCGGTCGGCCCTCTTCTCGGCTCTGCCCAGTTCGTCACGCAGAGCGGCCACCTCGGCATCGATCAGCGCCATGCCGCGTTCCGTGACCAGATTGCGGTGATGGCTGATCGGCCGCTCGCCGATGCCGGCAATGGCGTTTTCGCTGTCTTCCTCGCGGGTGAAGGCCCTGCTCATCCGACGAACTTAGGCCCGGCGCGACGACTCCACAAGCCATTGCTGAAGAAGAGGATGGTGACGGAAATCTGGGTTCAATACCCGACGTTTAACAGCCGCTTGGGGTCCGGTTGCGCAACTAGGTAGCGGAGCCCCTTGGTTCCGACGTCGCCTTGCTCAACGATATTGAAGCCGTGCCGACCGAGATCCGCTGCAACTTTGTCCAAATCGACGTAACCATGCCGGTGGAGCCGAAAGGTGCTCTTCCGGCGCGGCGGTTTCGCAAAATCGACGATAAGCACACGACCGCCCGGCCTCAGGACGCGGAAGGCTTCTCTGCCGAATTCCTCGCGGCCCTTCTTTGGAAGATGGTGGAACATCAGCGTGCTGAGGACGACATCAAATTCCCCGTCCTTGAAAGGCAGTTCCTGAGCGGTGGCGGTCGAGAACCCGACTTGTAACCCTGCCCGCCGGGCCTTTGCCGTTGCGCGCGCAACCATTTCGGCGGAGGCGTCGACGCCGTCCACACGCCCCTCCGGCCCCACCTTCTGTCTGACGAGGAGCGCGGTGGTGCCGGTGCCGCACCCGACATCCAGGACCACTTCTCCCGGATTCAGCTCCGCAAAGCTTAATATCCTTTCGCGAAAAGCACGTTCGCGACCGAAGGTCAGAAGCCACGCCAGCATATCGTACAGGGCGGCGGAATGAAGCGTGATGCCGACATGCGGCGCCTTCTCCTCGCCGGCGGCCGGTCTGCGGTCCTTGGCGGACAGCCGCCCGTGAGCGCTTTGCCATATCAATAAGCTCGCGACTACGACGAGTGCACCAGCATGAAGCAGGAGGACGGGAACTCCCAAGGAAAAGACCGCATTTGCCTGTCCCAACGAGAAAAATGCCGCGAGCACCACGGCCACTTTGACGAGCGCGACTAGCGCATGCCCTCCGACTATTATTCCGAAAATACGTTGGTGCATTGCTTTATCTCCGGCCAGCCGTGCATCGCGCCGGGCCTTCCGCAAGAGCATATGATACTGGACAGTGTGTCCAGTATCGGTTTTACTGGCCACATAGCACCGACGCGCCCAATACTGGACGATTTGGTGTCCTATGACCGGAAAAGGACGTTGCCGATGCCAGCCGGATCGATCGATCGTCGGGTCGCCAGGACCCGCAGCCGACTGCAGCAGGCGCTTTTCAGACTGACCGCCGAGAAGGGGTATACGGCGATCACGGTCGAGGATATCTGCAGGGAAGCCGATGTCGGCCGCTCGACTTTCTACACGCACTATCCCGACAAGGACTACTTGAGGAAAGCAACGATCGACGAGCATATGAAGGGCTTGCAGGCACGTGGTGCCGAACGCCATTCGCAGAGAAATGCCAAGGGCTTTTCCTTCAGCGGTCCGGTGTTCGAGCATGCTCTTGCCACGCGGGAGATGCACCGTGCGCTGATGGGCGGGAAAAAGCGCGAAATGCCAGAAGAGATCCGCGGCTGGATAAGCAGGCAGGTTCGCCATGAGTTGGCGAATATCCGAGGTGATGAAGGCGGAGTCAGACTTGAGATCGCCACACGCTTCATCGTTGGCGCGTTCTTTGAAGTGATGCACTGGTGGCTTGAGAGGGATACGAAGCTGTCTCCCGCGGAGATCGACCAGATATTCCTGCAACTTGCCTTCAACGGGGTAAATGCGGTGATCGCTGAGCCAACGAGGATCGAATAGGGGCCAAGCGTCAGATTTTCACCACGAGTTCGACCGGGCTAGTCTGGCACGAATCCTGCGGCGTGAGCGTTGGACGCAAGGGATCTGTGCCGATGTTGAACAGACGAACGCTGCTTGCGCAGACCGCCGGCTTTGCCGTCATGGGGCTTTCGCTCGGCAAGGCAGCGGCGAAGAACCTTCCCGGCATTGAGAAAGCCGCGATGCGTTGCGCGATCAACGCGACCGAGCGCGGCGTCCGGCCCGGCGCGCTAGACGATCAGAGCAAGGCTTTCACCAAGCTGCTGCGCGACGCGCACGACCGCGACATGCCGGTGTTCCTGCCGCCGGGGATCTATATCGTTTCCAACCTGTCGCTGCCCGGCCGGGTGCGCCTGTCCGGCGTGCCGGGCGCATCGCGGATCGTCTATGGCGGCAATGGCCATCTCATCATGGCCGAACGGGCCGAGCATATCGAACTCAGCGGGCTGGTGTTCGATGGCAGCAACCGCTGGATGGGCGACTACACGCAAGGCCTGCTCGATCTGCGCCGCATCGCCCATCTGGTCGTCGACAACTGCCAGATGACCGGCAGCGGCAAGAACGGTCTGGCGCTCGAACACGCCTCGGGCCGCATCCAGCGCTCGGAGATATCCGGTGCGGCCGATGCCGGCATCTATTCGGTCGAGGCCGATGGCCTGGAAATATCAGGCAATAGCGTCTCCGACTGCGCCAATGGCGGCATCCTCGTGCACCGCTGGCAGGCAGCGGAAGACGGCACCATCATCAGCGGCAACCGGATCGAACGCATCCAGGCGCGCGGCGGCGGAACCGGCCAGAACGGCAACGGTATCAACGCCTTCCGCGTCGGTAACGTCATCATCTCCGGCAATATTGTTTCGGATTGCGCGTTCTCGGCGATCCGCGCCAACAGTTCCCGCAATTTGCAGATCACCGGCAACACCTGCTCGCGTTCGGGGGAGACGGCCGTGTATTCCGAATTCTCGTTCGAAGGCGCCGTCATCGGCAACAACATCGTCGATGGTGCTGCGAACGGTATTTCGATCGTCAATTTCAACGAAGGCGGCCGCATGGGCGTGTGCTCCGGCAACATCGTCCGCAATCTGGCGACCAGCGGCCCCTACCCTGCGGACGCGCCCGGCTTCGGCGTCGGCATCAGCGTCGAGGCCGACACCACCGTTTCCGGCAACGTCGTCGAGAATGCGCCGCTCTACGGCATGCAGATCGGCTGGGGACCGTTCATGCGCAATGTGGTCGCCACGGGAAACATCGTCCGCAAGGCCGGAACCGGCATCGTCGTCAGCGTGGTTGAAGGTGCCGGAACGGCAATCATCTCCGACAATGTCATCGACGGAGTCCAGAACGGCGCGATCGTCGGCCAACGCTGGGCCGAGCGAGTGACCGGCGACCTCGCCGCATCAGGCAATGCCGGCTATGCGCATTTGACCGTCGAGCGCAACCACGTCAGTTGAGGGTGGCCGTCGGTCGGAGCGCGCCGACTTTGGCGCCGATCCGGCTCTCGATAGGCGGATTTGCTTGTTCGGTCAGTTTCGCAGCGAGCGCGTGGTCGGCGTGCAGCAGCTTTGCCAGCACGGCCGCGACCATCACTTCAGCGGCGCGGCCGGCGCCATCGTCGCATTTCAGCGCGATGCCAAGGCAGAGCTCCGGAACGGCGGCGCAAAAAACACCTTCGGCGCCTCCCTTGACGAAAATCCGGCCCGGCGCGGCCTCCATCATCGCGACATCGGACCTGCCCGTGCCGGCGACGAAAAACGGCTCGGCCATGCAGGCAGAAAGCAGCCGCTTCGCCGCCCGGGCGCGCACCGGCTCGAAGCCGGCACCTGTCGCCATGCGGGCAAAGCCAAGGGCAAAGCTGCGCAACGGCACGGCATAGGTCGGAATCGAGCAGCCGTCGGTGCCGCGGTGATCGGCGTCATGGGCAGCACCGGTCACCGCCTGCATCGCTTCGCGCACCATCTCCTGCGAAGCATGGCCAGCCTTGACGTAACCACGATGGGCGATGCCGCTGTGAACGCAGGTGCATAGGAAGCCTGAGTGCTTGCCGGAACAATTGTTGTGCAAGGTGTTCGGCGCACGGCCGGCGCGGGCAAGTGCCAGCGTCGCTCCATGGCTCGACGGCCAATGCGCGCCGCATTCGAGTGCCGTCTCGTCCAGGCCGGCCTTCGCCAGCATGGCGCGCGCGAGCTCGACATGTGGCGGCTCGCCGGAATGCGAGGCGCAGGCCAGCGCCAGCTCCCGGTCACCGAAGCCGTAGGCATCGGCAGCGCCGCTCTCGACCAGCGGCAGCGCCTGGATCGCCTTGACCGCCGAGCGCGGGAACACCGGCTGTGCCGTGTCGCCGATCTCCCAGACGGGCTTGCCGTCGGCGTCGAAGACGGCAACAGCACCGCGATGGGCGCTCTCGACGATCGCGCCGCGCAAGACTTCGACCAGAACCGGATTTGTCATGTCACCTCCCGCAAATGCGGGCGGGTTTATCTGATCCGGTCGAGAATGGAAACGTAGTTGGCGACCGCGGCACCACCCATGTTGAAGATGCCGCCGAGTTTTGCTCCCGGCACCTGGATGCCGCCCGCCTCGCCGACAAGCTGCATGGCGCTCAGCACATGCATCGATACGCCGGTGGCACCGATCGGGTGGCCCTTGGCCTTCAGTCCACCGGACGGATTGACCGGCAGCCTTCCATCTTTCGCCGTCTCGCCATCCAGGGCCAGCTTGGCGCCCTCGCCCGGCTTGGCCAGGCCCATCGCCTCATACTCGATCAGTTCGGCGATGGTGAAACAGTCATGCGTCTCGACGAAGGACAGGTCGCCGAGCGTCACGCCCGCCTGCTTCAGCGCCTGGTTCCAGGCCTGCTCGCAGCCTTCGAAGGCGAGAATGTCGCGCTTCGACATCGGCAGGAAATCCTGAACATGCTCATTGGCGCGGAAGGCGACGGCGCGGCGCATCTTCAGCGCCGTGGCCGTGTCGGCAAGGACAAGCGCGGCGGCACCGTCCGAAACCAGCGAGCAATCTGTGCGCTTCAGCGGACCGGCGACGAAGGGGTTTTTTTCGCTTTCCTGCCGGCAGAACTCGTAGCCGAAATCCTTGCGCATCTGCGCGTAGGGATTGTCGACGCCGTTCTTGTGGTTCTTGGCGGCGATCATCGCCAGCGCATCCGACTGGTCGCCGTAGCGCTGGAAATAGGCTTGGGCGATCTTGCCGAAGACGCCGGCGAAGCCTGCCGGCGTGTCACCGTCCTCCGGCAGATACGAGGCCTTGAGCAGGTTCTTGCCGATCTCGGGACCGGGCGTCGTCGTCATCTGCTCGGCGCCGACCACCAACACGATACGGGCGGCATTGGCGTCGATGGCGCGGATGCCTTGCCTGACCGCCGCCGAGCCGGTGGCGCAGGCGTTCTCGACGCGGGTCGCCGGCTTGAAGCGCAGCCGGTCATCGGCCTGGAGGACCAGGCTCGCGGTGAAATCCTGGGCGGAAAACCCGGCGTTGAAGTGGCCGAGCACGATCTCGTCGACGTCATCCGGACCGATGCCGGCATGATCGAGCGCCTCGACTGCCACCTTGGTGATCAGGCCCTCCAGCGTCTCGCCTTCGAGCTTGCCGAAGCGCGAATGCGCCCAACCGACGATGCATGCTGTCATGGCGATCTCCATCCTGTGGACCCGGGCTACGCGATACTGCGCGCGCATCAGCATTGTTCAAGCATGAACCGTTTCGCCGGCCTCGTGAAGGGGCCAGAACCGCACAATCGCTTGATCTTGATCATCTGGTCATAGTGCCTGGCTTTTGCCAGCAAATCAGGCCGGATTTTTGTTGATTGATGCGTCAATAAAAAATAATCTTGTCCCAACAGGCCGGAGCAGGAATGCCGAAACTCGGAATGGAGCCGTTGCGCCGCAGGGCGCTCATCGACGCAACGATCTCGGCGATCGGCGAGCGCGGTTCGCTTGATGTGACGATGTCGGAAATCGCCGGGCGCGCCGGCGTGTCCTCGGCGCTTGCCCACCATTATTTCGGCGTCAAGGACGAATTGCTGTTGGCGACGATGCGGCACATCCTGAGCGAGCTCACCGCCGATACGCGCCGTGCACTTCGCGCGGCCGGCACGGCGCGCCAGCGCGTCTCGGCGGTGGTCGCGGTCAATTTCTCCGACATCCAGTTCCAGCCCGAAACGATCGCCGCCTGGCTCGCCTTCTATGTCGAGGCGCAGAAATCGGCAGCACTCCGCCGGCTGCTCAAGGTCTATGCGCGCCGGCTGCATTCCAATCTGCTCAGCGGGCTGGCCGGCATCCTGCCGAGAAGCGAGGCCGACCGGGTCGCCGAAGCGACCGCGGCGCTGATCGACGGGCTCTATATCAGGCGCGCGCTGAAGGACGGTGTTCCTGATGCCGCGACCGCGATTGCACTGGTCGAGGACTATCTCGAAACGAAGCTCAGCGGACGGCAGAAGCAGTGACATCCAAGCGACCCAACATCCTGATCGTCATGGTCGATCAGCTCAACGGAACGCTGTTTCCGGATGGGCCGGCGGACTTCCTGCACGCGCCGCATCTGAAGGCGCTCGCCGCGCGTTCGGCGCGTTTTTGCAACAATTACACGGCCTCGCCGCTCTGCGCGCCGGGCCGCGCCGCATTCATGAGCGGCCAGTTGCCGTCACGCACCGGAGTCTATGACAACGCCGCCGAATTCGCGTCTTCGATCCCGACCTTTGCCCATCATCTGCGCGCCGCAGGTTATCACACCTGCCTCTCCGGCAAGATGCATTTCGTCGGGCCGGACCAGTTGCACGGTTTCGAGGAGCGGCTGACCACCGACATCTATCCGGCCGATTTCGGCTGGACACCCGACTATCGCAAACCCGGCGAGCGCATCGACTGGTGGTATCACAATCTCGGCTCCGTCAGCGGCGCCGGTACTGCCGAGATCACCAACCAGCTGGAATATGACGACGAGGTCGCCTTCCATGCGGTGCAGAAGCTTTATGATTTTGCCCGCGTCTCCGACGATGCCGCACATCGGCCCTGGTGCTTGACGGTT
This sequence comes from Mesorhizobium sp. M0145, assembly GCF_040322355.1. Classification (NCBI taxonomy): domain Bacteria; kingdom Pseudomonadati; phylum Pseudomonadota; class Alphaproteobacteria; order Hyphomicrobiales; family Phyllobacteriaceae; genus Mesorhizobium; species Mesorhizobium sp. M0145. Next base: position 105,175 of record NZ_JAMYTK010000009.1, on the reverse strand, counting down.
TCCTTCACCCATCCGCACGATCCTTACGTCGCACGGCGGCAATACTGGGACCTCTACGAGGATTGCCCGGCGCTCGAGCCTGAGGTCGGCTTCATTCCCTACGACAGGCAGGACCCGCATTCGCAGCGGCTCTACCGCGCCAGCGACTATGACAGGTTCGACATCACCGCTGAGCAGATACGCCGCGCACGGCGCGGCTATTTCGCCAACATCTCCTATCTCGACGACAAGCTCGGCGAATTGATGTCGGTGCTCGAGCACACACACATGCTCGACGACACGATCATCCTGTTCTGCTCGGACCATGGCGACATGCTGGGCGAGCGCGGCCTGTGGTTCAAGATGTGCTTTTTCGAAGGTTCGGCGCGGGTGCCGCTGATGATCGCCGGCAAGGGCATCGCCGCCGGCCTGATCGGCACGCCGGTCTCCAATCTCGACGTGACGCCGACGCTTTGCGACCTCGCCGGCATCGACATCAGCGCGATTGCGCCGTGGACCGACGGCCAGTCGCTGCTGCCGTTGCTGAACGGAAAGAAACGCTCCGCGCTGGTGCTGATGGAATATGCCGCCGAAGGCTCCAATGCGCCGATGGTGGCGATGCGCGAGGGCCGCTACAAATTCATCCATTGCGAGATCGATCCGCCGCAACTGTTTGATCTTGAATCGGATTCGCAGGAACTGACCAATCTCGCCGCCGATCCGGCCAATGCGGCATTGGTGGCCGCTTTCACCGACAAGGTGCGGGCGCGCTGGGACATGGCGGCCTTCGACGCGGCGGTGCGTGCCAGCCAGGCACGCCGCTGGGTGGTCTACCCGGCGCTGCGCAACGGCACCCATTATCCCTGGGAATTCCAGCCGCTGCAGAAGGCATCGGAGCGCTACATGCGCAACCACATGAACCTCGACCTGCTCGAAGAGCAGAAGCGCTTTCCGCGAGGCGAATGATGGCAGATAGTCTCGTCCCCTCGCTCGACCATCTCAGGCAGGCCTATGCCGTCACCTCCAAGGCGACGCAGGTCACGCCGCTGCTGGAATCGGCGGCACTCGCGCGCGAGACCGGCGCCGCCCGCGTCTTCGTCAAGGCCGAATCGCTGCAATGGGCAGGATCGTTCAAGGTGCGCGGCGCCTACTGGCGGCTGAAGAAGCTCTCGCCTGACGAAGCCAAAAAGGGCGTCGTCGCCTACTCCTCCGGCAATTTTGCGCAGGGGCTAGCGGCGGCTGGCCAAGCGCTTGGCATTCCCGTCACCATCGTCATGCCGATCGACGCGCCGGCCGCCAAGCGCGACGCCACATTGGGTTACGGCGCGCGCGTGGTGCTGACTGACCATGGCGAGCGCGCGCGTGAGGAAGTCGCCGCCGCCAAGGCGCGCGAGATCGCTGCGAGCGAAGGCCTGGCGCTGCTACACCCGTTCGACGATCCGGAGATCGTCGCCGGCCAAGCCGGTGCCGGGCTGGAGGCACTCGACCAGATCGCCGCCAGGCAAGCGGAGGCCGATCTCTTGTTCTGCTCGGTCGGCGGCGGCGGCCTGATCGGCGGTGTTTCACTGGCCTTTCACTACCTGTCGCCAGCCACGAAGATCATCGGTGTCGAGCCGGAAGGTTTTGACGGCATGGGCTCGTCGCTGGCGCATGGCGCCATCGAAACCATGCCGATCGGGCCGAAATCGATTTGCGACGGGCTGATGTCGCGGCGGCCCGGCGACGCGCCGTTCGCAGCGGTGAAGGCCGCCGGCGTTCGCGGCGTCACCGTCGACGATGCTTCGGTGCGGCGCGCCATGCGCCTCGCCTTCGAGCGGCTGAAGCTGGTGCTCGAGCCATCCGGCGCTGCTTCGCTGGCGGCGTTGCTCGGCGGCAAGGTCGACGTCACCGGCAAGACCGTTCTCGTAATGGCAACCGGCGGCAACGTCTCGCTGGCCGATTTCATTGCGCATATGAACCACGGGCGCGCATGAACCATGCTTGAAGCGGATTTCGTCATCATCGGCTCCGGCTCGGCCGGTTCGGCCATGGCCTACCGGCTGTCGGAGGACGGCAAGCATTCGGTGATCGTCATCGAATATGGCGGCAGCGATATCGGCCCGCTGATCCAGATGCCGTCGGCACTGTCGATCCCGCTCAATATGAGCCTCTATGACTGGGGCTTTGCCAGCGAGCCGGAGCCGCACCTCGGCGGCCGCGTGCTGGCGACGCCGCGCGGCAAGGTCATCGGCGGCTCGTCGTCGATCAACGGCATGGTCTATGTGCGCGGCCATGCCCGCGACTTCGACCATTGGGCCGAACAGGGCGCGACCGGCTGGGGCTTTGCCGATGTGCTCCCGTACTTCAAGCGCATGGAGGACAGCAATGGCGGCGAGAATGGCTGGCGCGGCCACGGCGGCCCGCTGACTGTGCAGCGCGGCTCGAGGACGAACCCACTCTACGGCGCCTTCGTCAAGGCAGGCCGTCAGGCCGGTTTCGAGCTGACCGACGACTATAACGGCGCGAAGCAGGAAGGCTTTGGGCCGATGGAGCAGACCATCCGCGGCGGCCGTCGCTGGTCCGCAGCGAGCGCCTATCTGAGGCCGGCGCTGAGGCGGAAAAATGTCAGCCTGGTCAAGGGTTTCGCCCGGCGGGTAATCATCGAGAATCAACGCGCCACCGGCGTCGAGATCGAAGTGCGCAAACGAATTCAGGTGATCAGAGCGCGGCGCGAGGTGATCGTTGCCGCGTCCTCGATCAACTCACCCAAGATCCTGATGCTGTCCGGCATCGGCCCCGGCCAGCACCTTAGGGAGAACGGCATTCCGGTGATTGTCGACCGGCCCGGCGTCGGTCGCAATCTGCAGGACCATATGGAACTCTACATCCAGCAGGAATCGACGAAGCAGATCACGCTGAACTCGGTGCTGAACCCGTTCTCGAAGGCGCTGATCGGGGCACAATGGCTGTTCTTCAAGTCCGGCCTCGGCGCCACCAATCATTTCGAGGCGGCCGCCTTCGTACGCTCGCGCGCCGGCGTCGACTATCCGGATATCCAGTATCACTTCATCCCGGCCGCGGTCCGCTATGACGGCAAGGCGGCGGCCAAGGCGCATGGTTTCCAGGCGCATGTCGGGCCGATGCGGTCGAAGTCGCGCGGTTCGGTCACGCTGCGCTCGCCCGATCCCAAATCGAAGCCGGTGATCCGCTTCAACTACATGTCGCATCCGGACGACTGGACGGAGTTCCGCCACTGCATCCGGCTGACCCGCGAGATCTTCGGGCAAGCGGCCTTCGATCCGTACCGAGGCAAGGAACTGTCGCCGGGCTCGCATGTACAATCGGATGAAGAGCTCGACGCCTTCATTCGCGACCACGCCGAAAGCGCCTACCACCCTTGCGGCACCTGCAAGTTGGGCCGTGCCGATAATGCGATGAGCGTCGTCGATCCGGAATGCCGCGTCATTGGCGTAGAAGGGCTTCGGGTCGCCGATTCCTCGATCTTTCCACGCGTCACCAACGGCAATCTCAACGCGCCGTCGATCATGACCGGCGAGAAAGCCGCCGACCACATTCTCGGGCGTACGCCGCTGCCACCGTCCAACCAGGAACCATGGATCAATCCGCGCTGGCAGGTGTCGGACAGATAGGCCATGATCCGGCGGACGCATATTCCGCATGCCGCGACAAGACGATTTGGAGAACAGTCATGCGCGCCCAGCCAACGGCATCGCATTATGTCAACGGCCGCTATATCGACGACGAGCGCGGCGCAGCGCTGCCGGTTATCTATCCGGCAACCGGCGAGACCATCGCCATGCTGCGCTCGGCGACGCCGAACGTGCTGGAACTCGCGATCGAGGCCGCGCGTGCGGCACAGCCGGCCTGGGCGCGGCTGAAGCCGGTCGAGCGCGGCCGCATCCTGCGCCGTGCCGCCGACATTTTGCGCGCGCGCAATGCCGATCTGGCGCGCATCGAGACGCTGGATACCGGTAAGCCGATCCAGGAGACGCTGGTTGCGGACGCCCCGTCGGCGGCCGACTGCCTCGAATATTTCGGCGGTGCCGTCACCGCCTTTAATGGCGAGGCCGTCGATCTCGGCGGACCCTTTGCCTATACCAGGCGCGAGGCGCTCGGCGTGTGCGTCGGCATCGGCGCCTGGAACTACCCGATCCAGATCGCCGGCTGGAAATCCGCTCCGGCGCTCGCCATGGGCAATGCGATGGTGTTCAAGCCGTCGGAGAACACGCCGCTTTCAGCGCTGGCGCTCGCCGAAATCTACACCGAGGCCGGGCTGCCCGACGGGCTGTTCAACGTCGTGCAGGGTTTTGGCGATGTCGGAGCCGGCCTTGTCGGCCACGATGTCGTCGCCAAGGTCTCGGTGACCGGCTCGGTGCCAACCGGCCGCAAAGTGCTGTCGCTCGCCGGCTCGAAGATGAAGCACGCGACGATGGAGCTCGGCGGCAAGTCGCCGCTGATCGTCTTCGAAGACGCCAACCTCGAAAACGCCGTCGGCGGCGCGATGCTCGGCAATTTCTATTCGACCGGCCAGATCTGCTCCAACGGCACGCGGGTCTTCGTGCAGAGCGGCATCCATGACCGTTTCGTCGAGAGGCTGACCGAACGGACGAAGAAAATCCGCATCGGCGATCCGCTCGATCCGGACACGCAGATGGGGCCGCTGGTCTCGAAGGCGCAGCACGACAAGGTGGTCTCTTACATCGAGGCCGGCAAGCAGGATGGCGCGGTGCTCGCCTGCGGCGGCAACGTGCCTTCGCTGCAGGGTTTTCAGGGCGGCTTCTTCGTCGAGCCGACGGTGTTCACCGGTGTCGTCGACACGATGCGCATCGCCCGCGAGGAGATTTTCGGGCCGGTCATGAGCGTGCTGAAATTCGACAGCGAGGACGAGGTGATCGAGCGCGCCAACGATACCGAATTCGGCCTCGCCGCTGGCGTGTTCACGCGCGACCTGGCGCGCGCCCACCGCGTCATCGCCGAATTGCAGGCCGGTACCTGCTGGATCAACGCCTACAATCTGACGCCGGTCGAAATCCCCTTCGGCGGCTTCAAGCAGTCCGGCATCGGCCGCGAGAATTCGCTCGCGGCGCTGGCACTCTATTCGCAGCTGAAGTCGGTCTATGTCGAGACCGGAGATGTCGCCAGCCCGTACTGATCCTTGCGGGCCGTGCCGTCGAGATACTGGGTCAACGCGCAGACCAGATGGTAGAAGATGCTGGCCGGCACCTCGCTCGCCAGGGAGCGGCCACGCTCGTCGATGCGGTCGATCCACAGGCCGAGCGGTGCCGGATTGATGTGCCAGCGGAATAGCCGGCCGACGCGCGCCTCGATCTCCGGCTTCAGGTCCGGACCGCCCGAACCGTCCAGCGCGATCGCCGCCTTGATCGCTTCGGCCTGTGGCCAGCTGCGCGAGACGCGGTCGAGCGGCAGTCCTTGCCGCGAGACCGCGCCGTAGGCGAGGCCCGTGGCGCGGTTCAGGCCATTGGCAATCGCCGACGCATAAAGTTTCCGGGCAAGGCCGGTCAAGCCGCTCTGGCCGCTGCGCCCGGCGAAGTCGACCAGCAGCGAGGCCCATTCGAAATGATGGCCGGGTTCCGTCCACGTGCCCTTCTCGCCAGGGGCCGGCCGCCATTCATGGTCGAAATACTCACCCAGCGTCCAGCTTTCCGGGTCGAAGAAATGGCTGCGAAACAGATCGACGATGCGCGCGGCGCGGCGAAGATAGGCGCGCTCGCCGGTCGCCTGATGCCAGGCCAGGAATGCCTCGAGCAGATGCATGTGCGGGTTGGAGCGGCGCTCGCCCTCGCCGCTCGAGGTCTCGCGGAAGCCGGTCAGGCGTTCGTCCTCGAGATGCGCGTCGATGAACGCAAAGGTCTCCTGGCCAAGCCGCAACGCATCGGGATTGCCGCACATATGGGCATGCGCCAGCGCCAGGAGCACGCAGGAATGGTCATAGGCATCCTCGGCAGCGTCGGCGACGGTGCCGTCGACGTTGAGCGTGCGTACCCAGCCGCCATTGTCGGTACGTCCGTGCCTGGCCATGAATTCGAGGCCGTGGCTGATCAGCCGATCGGCCGGGCCGTTCCAGCCGCGCGCCTTGGCGACGGCGAAGGCGTAGATCTGCCTGGCCTGCGTGCGCATGCGCTTGGGTTTCATCAGCGGGGCGGCATCGAAGCCGAGCGCCTCGTGGAAACCGCCATGGCGCTCATCGACGCCGACCGTCGACCACAACGGCACCGTCTCCTCGAACAGCCAATGGTGCACGCGGCGCTGCCAGGCGCCGCTTTCGATGACGCGGTCGTCGGCGGGCGTGAACCTGGTCTCAAGGCGGCCGCTTTTTTCGAGCTGCTCGACGATCTTCTTGACGTTCTGGCTGTGGCTGACCGGAGCAACGAAAGTGGCGTCGGCGGTCGACACGATGGCGACGTCCTTCAGCCCTATGGCCGACAGCAGGCGGCCGTCGCTGCGGATATAGGAGTTCTCGCAATCGATGGCGACGACATCGCCGACGATGACATTGCCCTGCCTGTCGGAGGGGCCGACATCGAGCAGCGATTGCCAGGAGCCGAGATCGTTCCAGCGAAAGCTGGCCGGCACCATGGCGATGCCGCTGGCGCGCTCCATGATCGCATAGTCGATCGATGTCGATGGGATGGCGGCATAGAGCTCCAGAGGCATGTAGAGGCCGGAAAGATCCGATGTCGCAGCCTGGTAGGCAGCCTCTGTGGCGCTCCAGATGTCGGGCTGGAAGGCCATGAACGCGTCGCGCATGGCACTGGCGCGAAACAGGAAGATGCCGGTGTTCCAGTAGAAATTGCCGGCCTCGAGATAGCTCTGCGCCGTGGCGAGATCGGGTTTTTCGACGAAACGCGAGACATCGCAGATGCCATCGCGCTCGCCGGCCACCTCGATGTAGCCGTAACCGGTCTCGGGTTGGGCGGGCTTGATGCCGAACACCACCAGCCTGCCTTCGCGCGCGGCCGCCGTGCCGGCCTCGATGCTCCGCCAGAATTGCTGTGGCGTCGCGATCTCATGATCGGACGGCACCACCAGCACCAGGCTGTCGCCGAATTCCGACAGCGTGCGCAGGCTTGCCAAGGCGACGGCCGCGGCGGTGTTGCGTCCGGTCGGCTCGAACAGCGGGCCGCCGCCGGAAAGCTCGTGACCGGCAATGTCGGCATGAACGCGGTCGGCATGCCTTTCCGAGGCAATCAGGAAAACCGGCGTTTCGCCTTCCAGCCGCGCCGTCAGCCGGCGCAGCGTCTTGGCCAGCATTGAGCCGTCGCCGGAGAAATCATGGAACTGCTTGGGATTGTCCTCGCGCGACAATGGCCACAGCCGCGAGCCGACGCCGCCGCTCATCACAAAACTGACGATCCGTTCGGTCATGAAAACAAGCCTCGTGCTCAAAAGGTCTGATTGTAGGCGCCGACTTCGGGGCTGCGGCGCAGCACCGCATCGACGGCTTCGAACATCTGCCGGCGCCGCTCGGACGATACCGGGCTCTCCACCACCACCACAAGCTCCGGCTTGTTCGATGATGCGCGCACCAACCCCCAGGTACCATCCTCCGCCACGACCCTGACGCCGTTGACGGTGATCAGTTCGGCGATCTTCTGGCCGGCGAAGACCGCGCCGTCGTTCTTCATCTTGCGAAAATCGCCTACGACGCGCTCGACGACGCCGTATTTGAGCTCGTCGGCGCAGTGTGGCGACATGGTCGGCGTGCCGAAGGTCAGCGGCAGATCGCGATAGAGGTCGGCCATGCTGCTTTGCGGGCTGCGATCCAGCATCTGGCATATGGCGATGGCCGTGATCAGGCCATCGTCATAGCCGCGGCCGATCGGCGGATTGAAGAAGAAATGGCCCGATTTTTCGAAACCGGCGGCGGCGCCGAGTTCGGCGACGCGCCGCTTGATATAGGAGTGACCGGTTTTCCAATAGTCGGTGACTGCGCCATTTTCCCGCAACACCTTGTCAGTCATGAACAATCCGGTCGACTTGACGTCGACGACGAAAGTCGAGCCGGGATAGAGGTGCGAAATGTCGCGCGCCAGCATGACGCCGACCTTGTCGGCGAAAATCTCGTTGCCTTCATTGTCCACCACGCCGCAGCGATCGCCGTCGCCGTCGAAGCCTAGCCCGACATCGGCGTCCGTTTCCAGCACCTTGTCGCGAATGGCGTGCAGCATCTGCATGTCTTCGGGGTTGGGATTGTAATTGGGAAACGTATGATCGAGCTCGACGTCGAGCGGGATCACCTCGCAGCCGATCCTTTCCAGTGCCTCGGGAGCGAAAGCCCCGGCGGTGCCGTTGCCGCAGGCGGCCACCACCTTGAGCTTCCTGGAGATACCCTTTCCTGCTGTCAGATCGTCAAGGTAGGTTTTGCGGAAGTCCGCAACGAAGTCATAGGAGCCGCCACCGACAAGATCGAAATCGCCTGAGAGCACGATTGCCTTCAACGCGCTCATCTCCTCCGGACCAAAAGTCAGCGGGCGCGCCGCGCCCATCTTGACGCCGGTCCAGCCATTCTCGTTGTGCGAGGCAGTGACCATGGCGACGGAGGGCGTGTCGAGCGCGAACTGGGCGAAATAAGCCATCGGCGACAGCGCAAGCCCGACATCCTTGACCCGTGCGCCGGCCGCCATCAGCCCGGAAACCAGGGCCAGCTTTATGGCAAGCGAATAGGAGCGGAAATCGTGACCGGTGACGATGTCGGGTCCGGCACCCAGGCGACGGATCAGCGTGCCGAGCCCCATGCCGAGCGCCTGGACGCCGATCAGATTGAGTTCCGGCGTTTCGTTCGAGCCGGGATGGCCGAACCACCAGCGCGCATCATATTCGCGAAACCCGGACGGCTTGATCAGCGCCGAGTTTTCAAACTCAAAAGTGTTTGGTCTGACATCGCTAACGATCTTCATCGACAAGGCTGCAAACTCCAGGCGGCTGAATCAGGTGCTTCGAGGCAAGTGGACGGTTACCCAGAAGCCCTTTAAGCCGTGTTTGTGCGACAGGAAACTGAAACCTGTATGACGTGGCGGCGAAAGCGAAAGAAATGCGACAGAAGCGCTGCCATTGGCGCTTGCAGTAACCAAACGCGGCGGCTATAAGCCCGCGGTCTGGTCACGGAGTGTAGCGCAGCCTGGTAGCGCACATCGTTCGGGACGATGGGGTCGCAGGTTCAAATCCTGCCACTCCGACCAGAAAAAACAGCGGCTTAGCTGTTTTTGTTCCCGAAACAACCACCATCCGCCGCAGTTCTGACCAATCGCGCTATGCGCTCAGGCGAAATCGCGTCACGTCGATGGCCGCGGCCATCAGTGTCTGCGTATAGGTTGCCTGCGGATTGCTGAAGATCGCCTCGGCCGGTCCCTCCTCGACGATCTTGCCCTGCTTCATGACGATGATGTAGTCGGCCATGGCGCGCACGACGGCGAGATCGTGGCTGATGAACAGATAGGACAGTTCGTGATCGGCCTGCAGCTTGCGCAGCAATTCGACGATCTGCTTCTGCACGGAGCGGTCCAGCGCCGAGGTCGGCTCGTCCAGCACCACCACTTTAGGCTTGAGTATCATGGCGCGCGCAATGGCGATGCGCTGCCGCTGACCGCCGGAGAATTCATGCGGATAGCGGTTGCGCGTGTTCGGGTCGAGCCCGACTTCGAGCAAGGCATCGACCGCGCGGAGATCGCGCTGCCTGCCCGACAGATTGGGCTCATGGACCAGGAGCCCCTCGGTGATGATCTGGCCGACGGTCATGCGTGGCGACAGCGAGCCGAACGGATCCTGGAAAACCAGCTGCAATTCGCGCCGCAGCGGCCGCATCGCCTGGCGGTCGGCGTGGGAAATGTCGCGGTCACCAAGCCGGATGATACCGTCGCTGGGCAGGAGCCGCAGCAAGGCGCGGCCGAGCGTCGATTTTCCCGAGCCGGATTCGCCGACGATGCCGATCGTCTGGTTGCGCTTCAGCCGTATCGAAATGCGATCGACGGCGCGCAGCAGCAGCGGCTCGCCGCCAAGAAATCCGCCGCCGATCTTGAAGGTCACCTCGACGTTCCTGCCTTCAAGCAGGACAGGGGCATTCGGAGGCGGCGGCGCCTTGGTGCCGGTCGGTTCGGCGGCAAGCAGCATCTTGGTGTAGCCGTGCTGCGGGTTGGCGAAGATCGCTTCCGCCTCGCCCTCCTCGACCACCTCGCCATAGCGCATCACATAGACCCGATCGGCAAAGCGCCGGACGATGCCGAGATCGTGAGTGATGAAGACGATCGCCATGCCGAGCTTGCGCTGCAATTCGGCGAGCAGCATGAGGATCTGCGCCTGGATGGTGACGTCGAGCGCGGTCGTCGGCTCGTCGGCGATCAGTATGTCGGGGTCGTTGGCCAACGCCATGGCGATCATGACGCGCTGGCGCTGACCGCCCGACAACTCGTGCGGATAGGATTTCATCCGCCGCTCCGGATCGGGAATATGGACCAGCCGCAGCAGCTTGAGCGCCTCCTCGCGCGCCGTGGCGGCGCCAAGTCCGCGATGCTTGCGGATCGGCTCGATCAGCTGGTTGCCGATCGAATAGAGCGGGTCTAGCGACGTCATCGGCTCCTGGAAGATCATGCTGATCTTGCGGCCGCGGATCTTGTTGAGCTCGGGCTTGCTCAAGGTCAAAAGATTGCGGCCGCGATAATCGACGGTGCCGGTGGCTTCGCCGTTCGAGGCGAGCAGGCTCATCGCCGCCATCATCGTCTGGCTCTTGCCGGAACCGGATTCGCCGACGACGGCGACGGTCTCGCCTGATTTGACGTGGATATTGATGCCCTTCACCGCCTCCACCACACCGTCGAGGGTGCGGAAGCGCACCCGAAGGTCCTTGACGCTGAGGATGGTTTCGGAAGCGGCCATCTCAACGATCCTTCGGGTCGAGCGCGTCGCGCAGCCCATCGCCGACGAAATTCAGCGCGAACAGCGTGGAGACGAGAAAGAAGGCCGGGAACAGAAGCAGCCAGTTGGCCGAGCCGATGTTCTGGGCGCCAACCGAGATCAGCACGCCCCAGCTGGTCATCGGCTCCTGGACGCCGAGCCCGAGGAACGACAAAAAACTCTCCAGGATGATGACCTGCGGAACGAGCAGCGTCATGTAGATCACCACTGGCCCGAGCAAATTGGGGATCACATGGCGCAGCAGAATGCCGCGCTGGCCGACGCCCATCGCCTCCGCCGCCTGGACATATTCCTGCCGGCGGATCGACAGCGCTTGTCCGCGCACGATGCGCGCCATGTCGAGCCACAGCACCGCGCCGACCGCCAGGAACATCAGCACGAAGTTCCTGCCGAAGAACACCACCAGCATGATGACGAAGAAGATGAACGGCAAAGAATAAAGCACGTCGACGACACGCATCATCACCTCATCGACCCTGCCGCCGGCAAGGCCAGCGGTGGCGCCGTAGAGCACGCCGATGACCACGGCCACAATGCCGGCAAGCAGACCGATGGCCAGCGATATGCGCCCGGCCATCAGCGTTCGGGACAGGAGATCGCGGCCGGTATTGTCGGTGCCGAACAGGAAATATTGCTGCTTGATCGAGGCACTCATCACCATTTCGAGACCGTCCGGCGATTTGCTCTCGATCTTTGTGTCATCAAAGGTATCGGAACGATCAAGGTAGCGAATGTTGCGGTCATCGATCGGCTTGGACGATTTGACGGTAACGAACACACGGCTGTCCTCCTGCCGCCACTCCTTGATGTCGACGCGCATTCGCCTGATCGCCTCATCGAGAGCGCCTTCGATCATGTCGGCCTTCGGATAGGCGGAGAAGCTCGGCGGCGTACGGACATAGTCGGCATAGATGGTGGTGTATTTGTGCGGCACGAGATAGGGCCCAAACACGCTGATGACGGCGATGAAGGCAAGATAATACAGGCTGAACATGGCCGCGCGATTGGCCTTGAGGCGCGCCCAGGCGTCACCCCACAGGGACCGGCCGACGACCGGTGCGGCAACTGCGATATCAGTCATAGCGCACCCTCGGATCAACGACCCCATAGAGGACGTCGACGATCAGGTTGAAGACAATGGTGAAGAGCGCGATGACCACCACCGTCCCCATCACCAGTGTGTAGTCGCGGTTGAGTGCAGCAACGACAAAATGGCGGCCGATGCCCGGGATAGAGAAGATGGTCTCGACGATGACCGAGCCGGTGAGAAGGGCTGCGGCTGCCGGACCGGTGAAGGAGACGATCGGCAGGATGGCGCCGCGCAGTGCATGCTTGACGATGACCGACCAGTCGGACAGGCCGAGAGCGCGCGCGGTGCGGATGTGATGCGAGTGCAGCGATTCGATCATTGAGCCGCGCATCAATCGGGCGACGATGGCGATCTGCGGAAGAGCGAGCGTCAGCACCGGGCCGACCTTATTGATGAGGGCTCCATCGCCCCAGCCGCCGATCGGCAGCAGCCTCCAGGTCAATCCGAATGCAAGCTGGATCACCGGGGCGATGACGAAGGTTGGAATGGTGCTGCCGGCGGTCGCCAGCGCGATCACCGAATAGTCGGCAAGCTTGTTCTGGTTGAGCGCGGCAACAGTGCCGAGCACGCTGCCGAGGAGCAGCGCCAGAATGAGCGCCGAAGCGCCGAGTTGGATCGAGATCGGCAGGCCTTCCCTGAACAGCTCGCCGACGGTGAAATCCGGCATGTTGTAGCTGGGGCCGAAATTGCCGCGCAGAAGATTGCCTAGATAGTGGAGGTACTGCAACCAGAGCGGATCGTTGAGGCCGAACTGGGCTTCGAGATTGGCCCTGATCTCGGGGCTCAGGCCCCGCTCCTGGTTGAACGGGCCGCCCGGCGCGACGCGTATCAGAAAGAACGCCATGGTCACGATGACGAACAGCGTCGGAATGGCGGTCAGAAGCCGCCGGAATACGTAACGCAGCATCGGTGCCCCGCTTGATCCAGAACAACGCGCGTCCGGCTGGACGATTGCGCTCTAGCCTTCAAATCTTCGCATCGGGCTTTCCGAAAATCGATCCGATTCACGGAGGTCCGATGCGACGGCAAGCCACCGCGCATTCGATGCGCGGTGGCCGGGCCAGGGATCAGTCCTTGCTGATGAAGCGGGACGGGTGGATGTCCATCACATTGTCGTCGAAGCCATGCAGCTTCGAGGAAACGATATCGTGGTAGCTGTAGTAGAGAAGCGGGATCTCGCCGACGTCATCGATGAGGATGCGCTCGGCCTCGGCGAGTTCCTTCATGCGTTCTGCAGGGTTGCCGCCGGCGGCCGCCGCCTTGTCCATCGCCGCCTCGTATTTTGGGCTGTTGTAGACCGAATAGTTGTTGCCGCTGGCTTTGCGGGAGATGCCGAGGAAGGTTTCGGGATCCTTGTAGTCGGCAATCCAGGCGGCGCGCGCCACGTCATAGTCACCCTTCTGCTCGAGGAAGGAGTAGTGGGTCTTGGTGTCGGTATTGAGGAGTGTGATCTCGACGCCAAGCGGCTTCAGCTGTTCCTGAATGGCGACCGCTGTGTTCTTGTGGTTCTCCGAAGTGTTGTAGCGGATCTGCATTTTCAGCGGATGCTCGGGTGTATAGCCGAGTTTCTCGAGGATCTTCTTGGCAGCGTCCTCGCGGTCGATCTGCGGCATGTCGGCGTATTTGGCCATTGCCGGCGTATAGCCCTCGATGCCGGGAGGCACCATGGAATAGCCGGGCAGCATCGAATTCTGCCAGACTTTCTCCGCCAGGAAGTCGCGATCGATCGCCATCGAGATGGCGTTGCGCAGCTCGACATTATCCCACGGCGCCTTATCGGTCTTGATCGCATAATAGTAGATGCCGAGATATGGCCCGACACGGACCTGGTCGCCGAATTTGGCCTTGAGGTCGCCGAGCTGTTCCGTCGGCAGGTCACCGTAACTGTCGAGTTCGCCGGCCTCGAAGCGCTTCATCGCTGACGAGCGATCCTCGGTCGGGATGTAGTTGACCACGTCGAACTTGACGCTCGCGGCATCCCAGAATTTCGGATTCTTGACCAGCTTCAGATGGTCGTTGGGAATCCACTCCGCCGCTGTAAAGGCCCCGTTGGAGACCAGCTTGCCTGCCTTGATCCAGTCGGCGCCAAGCTTTTCGATAGACGCCTTGTTGACCGGATAGGTCGCCTGGTGGGTCAGCATCTCCAGGAAATACGGCGTCGGCGCCTTCAGCGTCACTTCCAGGGTGTTAGCATCGATCGCCTTGACGCCCATATCCTCCGGCTTGCCCTTCTTGGTATTGACCTCCTCCGCATTCTTGACGGGATAGAGCATGGAAGCGTATTCGGCAGCGGTGGCCGGATCTTCCAGCCGACGGAAAGAATAGACGAAGTCGTCAGCCGTCACCGGGCTGCCATCCGACCAGAGGCCGTCCTTGCGCAGCTTGAATGTGTAGACCTTGCCGTCGTCGGACACCGTCCAGCTTTCGGCGGCGCCCGGAATGAGATTCGTCTTCTGGTCATGCATGACGAGGCCCTGGAACAGGTCGCGTATGATATCGGCTTCGTAGACCGTCGAGGTCTTGTGCGGATCGAGCGTCTCCGCTTCGGCGGCGGCTCCGCGGTTGTAGACGGTCTCGGCGAAAGCCGGCGTGTAGAACGTACCGGCGGCCAAGACCATGGTCGTGGCGAGTACCGTCGCCTTCAGCACATGTTTCAGCATGGAGTTCTCCCTAATGACGTCGCCCTTCGGCCACGTCTCTAAGTGTTGACGCTCCGAAACCGATTGGTTGGTTCCTTTCGAGCGCGCAGCCGGTTCCCTTTCCGGCAGCTGGTGGCCAAACAGTAACGTGGAGATTTTTTATTTCAACAGACTCTCGGGGTCACCCAAAGTAAGGGGGCCGGGGCAGTCGTTTTGCGGGCGGCCAATCAATGGTCGAAACCATGAGTTTGACTGGGTTTCCTGGCCAGAACGCCGATCTGGGAAATAATCTGGCCGATCATTTCAGTTTACCGGATTGTATTAATTGGTTCTTAGGCAACCAAGGGTTACAAATTTCGATGGAATTGGCACATCGACCTTGGGTTCCAACGGGCAAGGGCAATGAACAAGATAGACAGTAATACTGTCGCATTGAAGCGTCAAATATTGCGCCACGTACGGACGAATCTACGCAAAATTGGAGAAGAGTCCGGAACTTCCGCGGTCGAGTTCGCCCTGCTTTCCCCAATCTTTATCCTTCTTTTGCTCGGAATGGTTGCATATGGTATCTATTTTGGTGCAAGCAACTCCTTGCAGCAAATCGCCGCCGATGCCGCCCGCACCGCAATTGCCGGATTGAATCAAACCGAGCGCCAGGCGCTGGTGGCGAGTTTCGTCAAAAACAATGCCAGTGGATACCCGTTCGTCGATTCCGGCAAGCTGACCTATCAGGCGACGGACAGCACGGCCGACGGAAATCAGTTCGTCGTGTCGATCCAGTACGATGCCAGCAACCTGCCGATCTGGAACCTGTTACCAAGCCTTGCGATGCCGCAAACCACGATGTCGCGCAGGTCGACCATCAGGATTGGAGGCATTTGAAATGTCGCAGTTCTTGCTGAGGAGCATCGGGCGGATCGCTCGCTCGATGGTTGGCGACGAGAAGGCGAACTTTGCCGTCATGACGGCGCTGATAGCACCGTTCGCGCTGGGGTTGGCGGCCTTCGCTGTCGACGAAGGTTCGATCTACACGGAGCGCAGGGAAGCCCAGGCGATGACCGATCTGGCGGCGATCACCGCGGCGTCGAACATCAACAATATGGAAGCCGCGGCGGTAACCACGCTCAGTGACAACCGAATGCCCGGCATCATTGTTCAAAAGGCAGGTCAGACAATTGTTCCCACGGTTGGCAAAACCGTCGTGTCGGTCACCGGCGGCCGATACTCAGCGGCGTCCTCCGTTGGTGTCGACAAGCGCTTCGAAGCCGGCAAAACGCCTTACAACGCCGTTCGCGTCACTCTGCGAAAAATCCCCGCCCGGTATTTCGCCAGTTCGCTCATCCCTACTCCGGTTGTCGGCACCGAAGCCATTGCCAGTGTGACCCCGCAAGCGATGTTCTCGGTCGGGTCCAGGCTCCTCAGCGTCAATGGCGGCATCCTCAACGCGCTTCTCAGCAAGTTGCTGGGCGCCAACATTTCGCTCAGCGTCATGGACTACAACGCGCTGATCTCGGCCGATGTAAACGTGCTTTCGTTCGTCGATGCCCTTGCCGTACAGTTGCAACTGACAGGTGTCAGCTATTCCGACGTTCTGGCGTCAAAAGCGACGGTAGGCCAGATCGCGACCGCCATGGCCAATGCGTCCGGGTCGGGCAGCGCCAGCAAACTTGTGCTGCAGACGATCGCGTCGAGGGCCACCAACACAGTCAAGATACCCCTCAGTCATCTTATCGATCTTGGCTCGATCGGTAAGCTCGGCCTCGGACAAAAGTCTCCCGGCTTTTCCGTCGACGCAAGCGCGATGGGCATGCTGGGTGCCGCCGCCTCGCTGGCCAATGGCTCAAACCAGGTCCAGGTCGATCTCGGCGCCACTATTCCGGGACTTACCTCCACCACGCTCGCCATCGCCATCGGTGAACCGATGCAATACTCACCCTGGCTGGCCGTCGGGGAAAAAGGCACCGTGGTGCGCACCGCGCAGACGCGCATCAAGCTGGTCACCACAGTGGGCATCGGCAATTCCAATCTGGGCGGCGGCATCAGTCTGCTGTCCGTCAACCTGCCTCTGCATGTCGAAGTCGCCTATGCGGAAGCCAAGCTGACCGACATCAGCTGCCCGACGGGCCGGCCGGATAGCATCAAGGTCTCGATCGCCGCGCAGCCTGGCGTGGCCTCGCTGCACCTTGCCGCCAGCGACGCCGACAACAATCCATCGGCCTTCGCCGATTTCAGCAATCCGCAATCGTTCTCCGATGCCACGATTGCCCAGGTAAGCGTGAAGCTTCTGCTGCTCACCCTCAATCTGCTCGATGTGAAGGGTTCTTCATCACTTGCCATCACCAACAACGATCCGACCGCATTGACGTTCGACAGCACCGATATCGCCAACAAGACGATAAAAACTGTCGCCACAAAAAACCTGACGCAATCACTCACGACATCGCTGGTCAGCGGCCTCTCGCTCTCGGTCAATGCACTGGGCCTCGGGCTGGACGTGACGGCCCTGCTCGGAACGGTTAAGCCGGCGGTGGTAACGGTTCTGAACGGCGTGACGGCGCCGGTCGACGAACTGGTCTATAACGTGCTAGCAGCTGTCGGCGTGCATGTCGGCGAGGCCGATGTGCGGGTTGTCGGCGCGACTTGCGGGCGCTCCGTGCTCGTTCAATGAGATAATGAAATAGAGCTCAGCCGATCCGGCCGAGGAAGCAGCCCAGCGGCGGCAGCGACAGAGTTCTTTCGTGCAAGACGCCGGCAGCACCGCCAAGGTCTATCGGCTCTATCGCTTCCAGATCCGGTGGCAATTGCCAGCCGGCCGGCTCGTCGGCGAAATTGAAGACACAGAGCAGCTTTTCGTCACCGCCTTCGCGAATGAAAGCAAGGACGTCGCCTTCGGCATCGAGGAACCGGATCGAGCCTCGAACCAGCGCCGGATGCTGCTTGCGCAAGGCCAGCATCGCCCGGTAGCTCGCCAGGACGGAGGTTTGCTCGCCGTCCTGGACGTCGACCGCCTGGGCGCGATGGCTTGCCGGGACCGGAAGCCACGGCTTGCCGGTCGAAAAGCCGGCATTGTCGGCGCCAGCCTCCCAGACCATCGGCGTTCGGCACCCATCCCGTCCCTTAATTGCCGGCCAGAAGCGGATGCCGAAGGGATCGCGCAAATCCTCGAACGCCAGTTCGGCCTCCTCCAGCCCGAGTTCTTGGCCCTGGTAGAGGCAGATCGATCCGCGCAGCCAAGAAAGCAGCACGATCGAGAATTTCGCCACCCTGTCCGGATCGCCGCCCGGCCTTGTCCATCGACTGACATGGCGCACGACATCGTGGTTGGAGAACGCCCAGCAAACCCAGCCGTCGAACACCTTACTCTCGAAGGCCTCGACACAGCCACGCACATGCGACGCCGAGAATTGCGGGCCGAGCAGGTCGAACGTGTAGGACATTTGGAGCTTGTCGCCACCGCCGGTATAGGCGGCGAGTGTCTGCAAGGAACGAGTTTCGTCGCCAATCTCGCCGACAGCGACGCGGCCTTCATATTCGTCAAGCAAGGCCCGGAAGCGCCTGAGGAAAGCAAGGTTTTCCGGCTGGCTCTTGTCGAACAGATGCTCCTGATAGAGATAGGGGCTGGTTGCCGTATTGGTGCCGGCGACGCTTTCCGCCAAAGGCGGGTTGCTGCGCAGCCAGCGGTCGTGGACATAATAGTTGACCGTATCCAGCCGGAAACCGTCGACGCCACGCTCGAGCCAGAACCGCACCGTTTCCAGCAAGGCGTCCTGCACCTGCGGGTTGTGGAAATTCAGGTCCGGCTGCGAGCCAAGGAAATTGTGCAGGTAATATTGCCTGCGCGTTGCGTCCCATTCCCAGGCCGGGCCGCCGAAAAGCGACAGCCAGTTGTTGGGGGCGGTGCCGTTGGGATTCGCATCGGCCCAGACGTACCAGTCGGCCTTGGGGTTGTCGCGGCTCGTGCGGCTTTCGACGAACCATTCGTGCCGATCCGACGAATGCGACAAGACCTGATCGATGATCACCTTCAGGCCGAGCCGGTGTGCCTCGGCAACCAGCGCGTCGAAATCCTCTGATGTGCCGAACATCGGATCGACGGCGCAGTAATCCGAAACGTCGTAGCCCATATCGGCCATTGGCGACTTGAAGAAAGGCGACAGCCAAACCGCGTCGACACCGAGCGATGCGACATGGGCCAGCCTCGAGGTGATGCCGCTGAGATCGCCGCTGCCGTCGCCTGTCGTGTCTTGGAAGGAGCGCGGGTAGATCTGGTAGATGACGCAGCCGCGCCACCATTCGGCATTGTCAGCCATCATGGCTCTCCCCTGCGCCCACCCGCGCGGCCCGGCGTTCGATCATGAACATGACCGTTCGCCCAGGCACCGGCCGTGAGATGTCGCCAGTATCCGTTTCGATGGCAGGGCGCCAATGAAAACCCGCCCGTTCCGGCAGCGTGAACATGCAGGCCCGGCGGTCGCCATTGATGACCACCGCAAGGCGACTGTTCTCACCGCTACCGAGAACCATGACCAGCCGGTGCCGCCTGGCATCGTGCCAGGCTGCCTCGTCGAACGGCACGCCGGTTTCCGTCAGCCAGGCTACGTCTGGTATTTCCGAGCCCGCAGGCTGTTCTCCGGTCAGGAATGCTGTGTCCAAGAGCGCCGGCACGGCGCGACGCATCCTGGCGAGCAGAGCCGTATGGTGCTCGAGCGCCAGGTCGCGCCCGGCCCAGTCGAGCCAGGTAATGTCATTGTCCTGCGCGTAGGCGTTGTTGTTGCCGCCCTGCGTGCGGCCGAACTCGTCGCCGGCCGTCAGCATGATCGTGCCGCGCGAGGCAAAGAGCGTCGCCAGCAGCGCGCACTGGTCATCGAAACGGGCCGTAACGATTGACTGGTCGCCGGTCTCGCCCTCGATGCCATTGTTCCAGGACAGGTTGTCGTCGTGACCATCGCGGTTCTGTTCGCCATTGGCTTCGTTGTGCTTGTGCTCATAGGCGACGATATCGGCCAGCGTCATGCCGTCATGCGCAGCGATGAAATTGACGCTGCGGCTCATTGTCTGGCCTGCTTTGGAAAAGACGTCGGACGAACCGGCAAGCCGCGTCGCCAGCGCACCGATCATGCCGCCGTCGCCGCGCCAGAAGCGGCGGATATCGTCTCGGTATTTGTCGTTCCATTCGAGGAAGGGCGGCGGAAAATTGCCGAGCTGATAGCCATCCGGTCCGATATCCCAAGGCTCGGCGATCAGCACCCGGTCGCCAAGAACAGGATCTTTGCGAATGGCGTTCAGCAGCGGCGCATCGGCGTCGAAAACGCCGTCGACGCGGCCGAGGATCGGCGCCAGGTCGAAGCGGAATCCGTCGACACCGGCGCGCTGGACAAAGTGGCGAAGCGTGTCGAGGACCATTTCCCGGACGACCGGATGATCGCACGCAACCGTATTGCCGGTTCCGGTGTCATTGACCAGAGCGCCGTCCGGCTCGTGCCGGTAATAGGCGCGGCTGTCGAGGCCGCGCAGCGACAATGTCGGGCCGAGCCGGTCGCTTTCGCCGGTGTGGTTGAACACAAGGTCGAGAATGGTGCCGATGCCGGCCTCGCGCAGCGCGGCGACCGTTCCGCGCAACTCGGCCAGACCGCCGGGCGCCAGTCGCGGATCGAGCGCCATGAAGGTCACGGGATTATAACCCCAGGCGTTGCGCAGACCGAGCGGCGGTAAATGCCGTTCGTCGATCGATGCAGTCACCGGCATCAACTCAATGGCTGCCACGCCGAGTTTTTGCAGATGCTCGACAACGAGGGGGTGAGCGAGCGCTCCAATGGTGCCGCGTTGCTTCTCGGGAATATCCTTATGCAGCTTTGTGAACGCGCGTACCGGCACCTCGTAGATGAGGCCGCCGGACCGAAACAGAGGCGGCAAGGCAGGCAAGGGTTCCGGCAGGGCGCCGGCGATGGCTTTCGGCATCAGCGGCGCCGTGTCGGCCCCCTCGCCCCGGCGCGCGGCGAGCCGGCCGTCATAGGCATAGGGCCTGTCGATCTCGACGGCATAGGGATCGGCCAGCAGCTTGTCGGGATCGAAGCAGAAACCGTGTTCCGGCGCGTAGTCGCCATCGGCACGGAACCCGTATCGGGTGCCGGCGGCGAGACCGGCAACAAAAAGTGCGTGGACGCCCTCGCCTTCCGACTGGAGTTCCAGCCGGTCGATTTCGCGGTTGCCGTGTTCGTCGAAAATCGAAACCCAGATGCGCCGAGCCAACGAGGACCATGCGGCGAAGCGGATGCCGCCCTCCCCGGCAAGCCCGCCAAATCGCGGACGATAGCCGGCGGATAGTCCCGACGACATCAGGTGATGACGCTCGGTTTGGCGCGGCCGGTATGGCTGCGAATCCCGGCAATGTCGTCGGCCGCCGCGATCAGATCGGCAAGCGCCTCCTGGGTGTCGAGATCGTGGCGGTTCTTGTCCGGCTCGTAGCGCTCGACATAAAGCCGCAGCGTCGCGCCCGAGGTGCCGGTGCCGGACAGGCGGAAGACGACGCGTGAGCCGCCTTCGAACAACACCCTGATGCCCTGGTTCTTGCTGACCGAGCCGTCGACCGGATCGTGATAGGCGAAATCATCGGCGCTGGCGATCGTCATGCCGCGCACGCTGGTGCCAGGCAGCGAGCCGAGCTTGGCGCGCAGCTCGTCGACAAGCGCGTTGGCACGATCAATCTCGACCTCCTCGTAGTCGTGGCGCGAATAATAGTTACGGCCATAGGCCGCCCAATGCTGGGTGACGATCTGCTTGGCGCTTTCGCCGCGCACGGCAAGGATGTTGAGCCATAAAAGCACAGCCCACAGGCCGTCCTTTTCGCGGACATGGTTGGAGCCGGTCCCCGCACTCTCCTCGCCGCAGATCGTTGCCATGCCGGCATCGAGCAGATTGCCGAAAAATTTCCAGCCGGTCGGCGTCTCGTAGATGCCGATGCCGAGCTTTTCGGCGACCCGGTCGGCAGCACCGCTGGTCGGCATCGAGCGGGCGATGCCTTTCAGCCCGGCCTTGTAGCCCGGCGCCAGATGGGCGTTGGCGGCGAGCATCGCCACCGAATCAGACGGGGTGATGAAAATTCCCTTGCCGATGATCAGGTTGCGGTCGCCGTCGCCATCCGAGGCGGCGCCAAAGTCTGGCGCATCCGGCCCCATCATCTCGTCGTAGAGGTGTTTTGCATGCACCAGATTGGGATCGGGATGATGGCCGCCGAAATCCGGCAGCGGAATGAAATTGCGGGCGGTGCCGTTGGGCGCGCCGAGCCGGTTTTCGAGGATCTCCTTGGCGTAGGGGCCGGTCACCGCATGCATGGCGTCGAAGCGCATGCGGAAGCCCGACTTGAACAGCGCCCGCAATGCGTCGAAATCGAACAGGCTTTCCATCAGTTCGGCATAGTCGGCGACAGGATCGATGATTTCGACGGTCATGTCCCCCGTCTTGACCGTGCCGATCGTGTCGATGTCGACCTGCCCGATATCGGCGATCTTGAAGCTTGAAATCGCCTTGGTTTTTTCGAAGATCGCGTCGGTCAGCTTTTCCGGCGCCGGGCCGCCATTGCCGGCATTGTACTTGATGCCGAAATCCTCATGCGGGCCACCCGGATTGTGGCTAGCCGACAGGATGATGCCGCCAAAGGTCTTGTATTTGCGGATGACATGCGAAGCGGCCGGCGTCGACAAGATGCCGCCCTGCCCGACCATCACCTTGCCGAAGCCGTTTGCCGCGGCCATGGCGATGGCGTTCTGGATGACCTCGCGGTTATAGAAGCGGCCGTCGCCGCCGATCACCAGGGTTTTGCCCTCGAACCCGTCCAGCGCATCGAAGATCGACTGGATGAAGTTCTCGGCATAGTGCTCCTGCTGGAACACCGGGACTTTCTTGCGCAGCCCGGAGGTGCCGGGCTTCTGGTCGGGATAGGGTTTGGTGGCGACGGTGCGGATCATCAGTCAGGCAGCCCTTTTCGAAAGCAGCAAGCGATAGTGTTGGACATATTTTTCGGCGCTTTTGTCCCACGAAACGTCGGCCTTCATGCCTTGCCGCTGCATCGACGTCCACACTGCGGGATTGGCATGCGCCTCGACAAGGCGGCGGACGGCGTGCAGCAACGCGCCGGCATTGGCGGGCGCAAACTGGAAACCGGTCGCCACGCCGGCAGAGATGGCGGCTTCGTTGGCATCGATGATCGTGTCGGCAAGGCCGCCGGTGCGCGCGACCACCGGCACGCAGCCATAGCGCAGGCCGTAAAGCTGTGTCAGCCCGCAAGGTTCGAAGCGCGATGGGATAATGATGGCGTCGCTGCCGCCCTGCATGGTGTGGGAGAGTCCCTCGTCATAGCCGACGACGACGCCGATGCGGCCGCGATGGCGGGCTGCGGCGGCAAGCAATGCGCCTTCGAGCCCGGCATCGCCGGAGCCGAGGATCGCCAGCCGCGCACCTCTTGCAACGATGCCGTCGACGGCCGCCGCCAATATGTCCATGCCCTTTTGCCAGGTCAAACGGCTGATGACGCAAACGATCGGGCTGTCATCGCGATCGAGGCTGAAGCGGTCCTCGACCGCGGCCTTGTTGGGCATCCGTGCCTTGAGCGTCTTTGCGGTGTAGTTGGAAACCAGATGCTTGTCGGTTTCCGGGTTCCATATCTCGGTATCGATGCCGTTGACGATGCCATGGAGATCGACGGAGCGCATGTTGATCAGGCCGTCGAGGCCCATGCCGAATTCGGGCAAGCGGATTTCCTGCGCATAGGTCGGGCTGACCGTGGTGATCGCCCACGCCGCCTGCAGGCCGGCCTTGAGGAAGCCGACGCCGCCGTAATATTCGACGCCGTCGAGCGCCATCGCCGCCGCCGGCAGGCCAAGCTCGCCAAAGATGCCGGCGCCGAACTGCCCCTGGAAGGCGAGGTTGTGCACGGTGATCATCGACGGCGTGCCGACCGCCTTGCCGTAGCGCATGTAGGCAAGCGTCATTGCCGACTGCCAGTCATGGGCATGGACGATATCGGGCAGGTAGCCCGAGATTGCGCCGCCGGCAATATCGCCGCCTACCTGGCTCAAGGCCGCGAACCGCCGCCAATTGTCCGGCCAGTCGGCGCCGGTCGCGTTGCCGTATGGGCCGCCGGGACGGTCGAAAAGATGCGGCGCGTCAAGCACGAACAGGTCGAGCCCGGCGATCTGGACGGCATGCACCGAGGCCTTGCCGCCCTGCAGCAACGGATATTGCTGAACCGGCTTTTTTTTCCTGAAGGCGCCCATCACCTGAGGATAGCCGGGGACGAGCGTGCGCATGGTGACGCCCTTGCCGGCCAATGCCACGGGCAAGGCGCCGGTCACGTCGGCGAGCCCGCCCGTCTTGACCAGCGGAAAGATCTCGGGCGCCACCGACAGAACCTGCATGCACTACGATCCCAGCCTGTTGATCATGTCCTGCGTGACGAGGCAGATGCCTTTTTCCGAAACGCGGAAACGCTTGGCGTCGAGGACGGGATCCTCGCCGACCACCAGCCCCTCCGGGATCCTGACGCCGTGATCGATGACCACGCGCTTCAGCCTGGCGTTGCGGCCGACATGGACGTCCGGCAGCATGACGACCTCCTCCAGCGTCGAATAGGAATTGATGCGCGCGCCGGTGAAGATCAGGCTTCGCTTCAGCGAAGCGCCCGAAACGATGCAATCGCCCGACACGAGAGACGACACGGCCGACCCGCGGCGGCCATCCTCGTCATGCACGAACTTTGCCGGCGGCTTCAACTCGGCATAAGTCCAGATCGGCCAGTCGCGGTCGTAAAGGTCGAGTTCCGGCGTGATGTCGGTCAGGTCGATATTGGCCTCCCAATAGGCGTCGACCGTTCCGACGTCGCGCCAATAGGCCTCGTTCTCGGCGGTCGAGCGCACGCAGGATTTGGCGAAGCGATGGGCGATCGCCTTTCCGTGCTCGACGATGTAGGGGATGATGTCCTTGCCGAAGTCGCGGCTCGAGCCGGGCTCCGCCGCATCGCGACGCAATTGCTCCATCAGGAACTTGGTCTTGAACACATAGATGCCCATCGAGGCCAGCGCAAAATCCGGCTTGTCGGGAATGCCTGGCGGATCGGCGGGCTTTTCGATGAAGGAGATAATGGTGTCCTTGGGATCGACATGCATGACGCCGAAGCCGGTAGCTTCCATGCGTGGCACTTCGAGGCAGCCGACGGTGACGTCGGCGCCGGCCTCGACATGCTGGCGCAGCATCATTTCGTAGTCCATCTTGTAGATGTGGTCGCCGGCCAGGATGACCATGTATTCCGGCCCGTAGGCCTCGATGATGTCGATGTTCTGGTACACGGCGTCGGCGGTGCCCTCATACCATTGCGTTTCCGACACACGCTGGCTGGCCGGCAGAATGTCGAAACTCTCGTTGCGCTCGGGCCGTAGGAAGTTCCAGCCGCGCTGCAGATGGCGGATCAGCGAATGCGCCTTGTACTGGGTGGCGACGCCGAGGCGGCGGATACCGGAATTGAGCGCATTGGAGAGCGCGAAATCGATGATGCGGGTCTTGCCGCCGAAATAGACCGCCGGTTTGGCGCGGCGGTCGGTCAGTTCCTTGAGCCGGCTGCCACGGCCGCCGGCCAGCACATAAGCCATGGCGTCGCGTGCCAGCGGCTGTGTTCGTTTTGTTTCAGCCATTCCTATCCTCCCAGGTTAGATGCTCCAGACATAGCTCAGTCCGGGACGAATTCGAGCATGATCGTCGACAGCGGCGGCAAAAGCATCGTCGCCGAAATGCCTGCTCCTTCCGCCCGAGCCTCGACGACGCCGCTATTGCCCTTGCCGGAACCGCCATAATCCGTGGCATCGGTGTTGATGATCTCGCGCCATTTTCCGGCGTGCGGCAACGGCACGCGGTAATTGTCGCGCGGCACCGGCGTGAAGTTGGAAATGACGGCGACCGGGTTGCCGCCCGGCGCGCTGCGCAGCCAGGCAAATACTGAGTTCGCGCTGTCGTCGACGATCAGCCAGGAAAAGCCCTCCGGCTCGCAGTCGCGGGCATGCAGCGCGGGGCGCGAGCGGTAGAGATAGTTGAGATCGCGCACCGTCTGCCAGACGCCGCGGTGGAGCCGGAAATCGAGCAGGTTCCAGTCGAGCGCGCGCCCCTCGCTCCACTCGCGGCGCTGTGCGAACTCCTGGCCCATGAACAACAGCTTCTTGCCGGGATAACCCCACATGAACGCGTAATAGGCGCGCAGCGTCGCGAATTTCTGCCAGTCGTCGCCGGCCATCTTGTTGAGCAGCGTGCCCTTGCCGTGCACCACTTCGTCATGGGACAGCGGCAGCACGAAATTCTCGCTGAAGGCGTAGACCAGACCGAAGGTGATGTCGTTGTGGTGATGCTTGCGGAAGATCGGCTCCTTGGAGAAATACTCCAAAGTGTCATGCATGAAGCCCATGTTCCATTTAAAACCGAAGCCCAGTCCGCCTTCATGCACCGGCTGCGAGACTTTCGGCCACGAGGTCGATTCCTCGGCGATGGTCATCACACCTGGATGGTGGCCGTAGACCTCCTTGTTCATACGCTGCAGGAAGCTGACCGCTTCGAGGTTCTCCCGCCCGCCCTTCTCGTTGGGAATCCATTCACCGGCCTTGCGAGAATAATCGAGATAAAGCATCGAGGCGACCGCATCGACGCGCAGTCCGTCGACGTGATATTTCTCGGCCCAGAACAGCGCATTGTTGACCAGGAACGAAATCACTTCGCGGCGCCCAAAATTATAGATCGCGGTGTTCCAGTCGGGATGGAAGCCCTTGCGCGGATCGGCATGTTCGTAGAGCGCGGTACCGTCGAACTTTGCCAGACCGTGTTCGTCAACCGGGAAATGCGCCGGCACCCAGTCGAGGATGACGCCGATGCCTGCACGGTGGGCGCCGTCGACGAGGCGGGCAAAACCGTCCGGATCGCCAAAGCGGGCAGTCGGCGCATAAAGACCCGTCGTCTGGTAGCCCCAGGACGGGTCATAAGGGTGTTCGGAGATCGGCATGAATTCGATGTGGGTAAAACCGGTCTCGACCACGTAAGGGATCAGCCTGTCGGCGAGCTCATCCCACGACAGGAAGCTGCCGTCGTCGTGAAGCCGCCATGACCCGGCATGGACCTCGTAGATCGATACGGCTTCGCGCCTGTGGTCGGCATTGCGCCAGTAGTTCCGGTGCGCCTCGTCACCCCATTCATGCGCCGGCGGCAGTGCCGTCACCGAGGCGGTGGCCGGGCGCAGTTCGGACTTGAAGGCGAACGGATCGGCTTTGAGCGGCAATCTCACGCCATCCGGCCCGATGATTTCATACTTATATGGGCGGCCAGCGCCGATGTCGGGAATGAACAGCTCCCAGATGCCGGTGTCGCGGCGGACGCGCATGGTATGCCTGCGGCCGTCCCACTCGTTGAAGTCGCCGACCACCGAGACGCGCCTTGCATTGGGCGCCCACACCGCAAAATGCACACCCGATGCACCTTCATGGTCGATGAGATGGGCGCCGAGCTTGTCGAACAGCCTGAGATGCGACCCTTCGGCGATGTAATAATCGTCCAGCGGGCCGAGCACGGGACCGAAGGAATATGGATCGGTCAGCCACCAGTCACCGCCGGAATTCCTGGCGTGATAGCGCAGCGGCTGGCGTTTGCGCAGCGACAGTTTGCCTTCGAAGAAACCGCGGTCGTCGCGTCTCGACAGCTCGCCGGCCTTCTTGCCGGTCAGCGTATAGGCGGTGACGAACTCGGCATGAGGGACGAAGCAGCGGGCGACAAAGCCCTTTCCCGCCTCATGCACGCCAAGCACGGCAAACGGATCGCCGTGCGTGCCGGCGACAATCGCCGCGACATCGCCGGCTGGCGCCAGTCCGTCCGGCCCGCTTGTCGCAACGGTCGCGCGCGGCTTGCTCATCAGGCAGTGACCCTCCCCGGGCACCAAGTGTATGTTTCTAGTGGAGTTTTGAATTCGACATTCGCATGCCGCCTTACCCTCCAAGGGATGCGAGGGTCAAATCCACTCCACTAGGACCACATTGTTCGTGGCCTCATGCAATCATATCAGGCGGGCACGTGCCATATGTCTTTCGCATATTGGCGGATCGTTCGATCGGACGAGAACCAGCCGACGCGCGCGACATTGCGGATGGCTCTGGCGTACCAGTCCGGGCTGTTGCGCCAGACGGCATCGACGTCGCGCTGGGTGGCGGCGTAGGCATCGAAATCCGCGGCGACCATGAACCAGTCGCTCTGGTAAAGACCGTTGATCAGGTCGCGATAACGGTCCGGATCATCAGGTGAAAAGACTCCGGATGAAACCGCGGCCAGCGCCTGCGCCAATTCAGGCGATCCCTCGATCACAGCGCGCGGATCGTAACCATTGTTGCGTCGCTCGGCGACCTCATCGGTGGTCAGGCCGAAGATGAAGATATTGTCGTCGCCCACGCATTCCTTGATCTCGACATTGGCGCCGTCGAGCGTGCCGATGGTCAGCGCGCCGTTCAGCGCGAACTTCATGTTGCCGGTGCCGGACGCTTCCATGCCGGCGGTCGATATCTGCTCCGAAAGATCGGCGGCCGGCATCATGATCTCGGCAAGGCTGACATTGTAGTTCGGCACGAACACCACTTTCAGCGAACCGCGCACCGCCGGGTCGCGGTTGATGACCCGGGCGACGTCGTTGGCAAGTTTGATGATCAGCTTGGCGTTGTGATAGCTGGGCGCCGCCTTGCCGCCGAAGAATTTGACGCGAGGCATCCAGTCGCGCTCCGGATGCGAGCGGATCTGGTCGTAAAGCGCGACCGCTTCGAGAATGTTCAAGAGCTGGCGCTTGTATTCGTGGATGCGCTTGACCTGGATGTCGAACAGCGCCGATGGGTCGACCTTGATGCCGAGCCGGTCGGCAACGAGCTTGGCAAGCCTCGTCTTGTTCGCCCGTTTGACGGCGGCGAACTTGTCGCGGAAGGCTGCGTCCTCAGCGAAAGGATCAAGCCGCTTTATCTCGTCGATGTCGTCGAGGAAGCCGTCGCCAATCGCCTCTCGGGTGAGTGCAGTGAGGCCGGGATTGCACTGTATCAGCCAGCGCCGCGGTGTGATCCCGTTGGTCTTGTTGTTGATGCGATCCGGGTAGAGCCTGTGGAGGTCGGCAAACACCGTCTCCTTCATCAATTCTGTATGCAATGCCGACACGCCGTTGATCGAGTGCGAGCCGACAAAGGCCAGATTGCCCATACGCACGCGGCGATCGCCATTTTCCTGGATCAGCGAGATGCGGCTGATCTGCTCGTCCGAGAACTGGTCGGAGGCGCGCGCCTCGAGCAGCACCTCGGCGTTGATGGCGTAGACGATCTGCATGTGGCGCGGCAACAGCCGCTCGAACAGCGGCACGGGCCAGCTTTCCAGCGCTTCGGGAAGGAGCGTGTGGTTGGTGTAGCCGAAGGTGCGCTTGGTGATGCTCCAGGCCTGGTCGAAATCCATGCCGTGGACATCCATCAACAGGCGCATCAGCTCGGCTACGGCGATCGCCGGATGGGTGTCGTTGAGATGGATCGCCGCCTTGTCGGGCAGCGATTGCAGGTCGCCATACTGGCTGAGATGACGCTGGACGATGTCCTGCAGCGAGGCGGTGGAGAAGAAATACTCCTGCCTGAGCCGCAACTCCTGGCCCGCCTTGTGGGAATCGGCCGGGTAAAGGACGCGCGACAACGCATCGGCCTTGTTGCTTTCGGCGAGCGCGCCGATGTGATCGCCGGCGTTGAATTTGTCGAGCAGGATCGGGTCGACCGGCATGCCGGACCACAGACGCAGCGTGTTGACGCGGTTGGCCCGCCAACCGACAACCGGCGTATCATAGGCGACTGCCAGAACATGTTTGGTCGGCTTCCAGACGTGGCGCTCGAGCCGGCCGTCCTTCGACGTGACCGATTCTACCGAGCCGCCGAAGCCGACCTCGAAGGAGCGTTCGCGGCGCTCGAACTCCCAGGGATTGCCGTGATCGAGCCATGTCTCGGGCAGCTCCACCTGCCAGCCGTCATGGATCTCCTGCCGAAACATGCCGTTGGCGTAGCGGATGCCGTAGCCATGCGCGGGGATATTGACGGTCGCCATGCTTTCCATGAAGCAGGCGGCGAGCCGGCCAAGACCGCCATTGCCAAGGGCAGCGTCCGGTTCGAGCGCAGCAATGATGTCGAGGTCGACGCCAAGCGACGACAGCGCCTCGCGCATATTGTCCATCAGGCCGAGATTGGAGAAGGCATCGCGCATCAGGCGGCCGATGAGGAATTCCAGTGACAGGTAGTAGACGCGCTTTTCCTGCTGGGCGTAGGCCTCTTGGGTCGCCTGCATCCAGTGATCGACTATGCGGTCGCGTACAACCTTGATCGAGGCGGTGAGCCAATCGTACTGGGTTGCAACGTTGGTGCCCTTGCCGACCCTGTATTTGAGGGCTTGCAAGACTTCCTCGGCGAGCGTCTTGGGATCCGGGTTTTTGAGCGTGGGCAGAGGAGCTTCGGTTGTCATCGCGCGCGTCATGCTGCCTCTCGTGACGTTGCCAGGATCATGCGGCTTTCACCATCTCTGCCAATGCTAGTGCATCCCACCGGATGTTCAATCGATTCGGGTGATCGCAAGCCGGGTTGCCCTGCGGCAATTTGGCATTTGGAAACATCGCGTTTGGGCCCCTCGGCGATGGGCCTCAAGTTCTTGCTCAAGCCGCCAGCGCCGCTTCCGGCGGCACCTTGGCGCCAGTCATGAAGGCGACGGCGTCGGACATCGTATACTGCTTCGGATCGATGACACACAGGCGACGGCCGAGCCGATGAATGTGGATGCGGTCGGCCACCTCGAAGACATGCGGCATATTGTGTGAAATCAGCACGATAGGCAGGCCTCGGCGTTTGACGTCGAGTATGAGTTCGAGCACGCGGCGGCTCTCCTTGACGCCGAGCGCGGCCGTCGGCTCATCCATGATGACCATCTTCGAGCCGAAGGCGGCGGCACGCGCCACCGCCACGCCTTGGCGCTGGCCGCCGGAGAGCGTTTCCACCGCCTGGCTGATGTTCTGGATCGTCATCAGGCCAAGTTCGGTGAGCTTGTCGCGGGCACGCTTTTCCATCGCCGGACGGTCGAGCATGCGCAGCCATTCGCCGAGGAACCCGGGCTTGCGGATCTCGCGGCCGAGGAACATGTTGTCGGCGATAGACAGCGCCGGCGACAGAGCCAAGTTCTGATAGACGGTCTCGATGCCGGCCTCGCGCGCCTCCATCGGTGATTTGAAGGCAATAGGCTTGCCTTCAAGCCGTATCTCACCTTCGTCCGGGGTGACCGCTCCGGAAATGGCTTTGATAAGCGACGACTTGCCGGCGCCGTTGTCGCCAATGACAGCAAGGATTTCCCCCGGATAGAGGTCGAAGTCTGCGCTGTCGAGAGCGGTGACGCGGCCGTAGCGCTTGACCAGGCTGCGCGCGGTAAGGATCGGTTCGTGAGTTTGGTTCATGCCGAGATCTTCCTGATCCACTGGTCGATACCAACAGCGATGATGATAAGGGCTCCGACGGACAATTGCGTCCATTGCGGGTCTGTCCCCCAAAGCCTGAGGCCGAGCGCGAACACGCCGACGATCAGCGCACCGAAGATGGTCCCGAGGATGGAGCCGCGGCCGCCGAACAGCGAAGTGCCGCCGATCACCACGGCGGTAATCGAATTGATGTTCTCGAACTGCCCGGCCTGCGGCGAGACCGATCCGATGCGTCCGATCAGGGCCCAGCCGGCGATGGCGCAAATGATACCAGTCAGCGTGTAGACCGCGACCAGCATCCGGCTGACGCGCACACCCGACAGTTCCGCGGCCTCCGGGTCGTCGCCCACCGCATAGACATGCCGGCCCCACGCGGTGTGATTGAGCACGTACCAGGCAATTGCCGCCATGATCAGCACCAACAGCACGCCATAGGTGAAGACGGCGCCCCCGATCCTGAACGATCCGCCGAAAAACTGCAGCAGCGGCGCCGTCGTCTCGAGATCCTGGCTGCGGATGGTCTCGTTACCGGAATAGATGAAGTTGATGGCAGCGTAGATCGACCAGGTGCCGAGCGTCACGATGAAGGGCGGCAGTTTCACCCAGGCGATGAGAATGCCGTTGATCAAGCCGCAAATCGCGCCGACAAGCAGCCCGACGGCAACGGCCACCGGCGCTGGGACACCGTAGTGCATGGCAAACTGGCCCATGACGACCGAGCTCAGCACCATGATGGCGCCGACGGACAGGTCGATGCCGGCGGTGAGCACCACCAGTGTCTGCGCGATGCCGACCATGCCGGTTATCGCCACCTGCTGGAGGATCAGGGTGAGGGTGAAAGGAGAAAAGAAGCGTCCGCCGACGACGACTGCGAACAGAGCCACCGAGATGATCAGGATGATCAGCGGCACCATGGCAGGGCTTTTGTGCAAGCGGTGTTGGATGCTCTCCAGCGTCGAGCGGGAATGCGTCTCGAATGAAGCGACGCTGGTGTCGCTAGTGGCCAGGACCGTCTCGAATTCCTGCGGTCCCTTGCTCCTGGTTGTTTCGACGCTCAAGTCGACCTCCCGCCTGTGATGTGGAGCGGCCGAAACCGCTCCACATTCTCTATTGTTCTTTTGAAGTTGAGCCGATCAGGGGATCAAATCAACCCCAGCACTTGCTGAGGCCTTGCTTCGTGTCGATGGATTCGATGCCGGCGGCAGGCTTGTCGGTGATCAGCGTCACGCCGGTGTTGTAGAAGTTCAGACCGGGCGACGGCTCAGGCTTCTTGCCGCTGTCGGCAAAGGTCTTAATCGCCTCGATGCCGAGCGAGGCCATGAGCAGTGGATATTGCTGTGAAGTGGCGCCGATCACGCCCTCGGCAACGTTCTTGACACCCGGGCAGCCGCCATCGACCGAGACAATCAGGACGTCCTTCTCCTTGCCGACGGCCTTCAGCGCCTGGTAGGCGCCCGCGGCCGCAGGTTCGTTGATGGTGTAGACGACGTTGATATCCGGATCCTTCTGCAGGCAATTCTCCATGGCAGTGTGCCCGCCATCCTCATTGCCGCTCGACAGATCGTGACAGACATTGCGTGCGTCGGTTTCGTCGCCGATCTTGTTGGGGTCGCCGAGGTCGATGCCGAAGCCCTTCATGAAGCCTTGATCACGCTGCACGTCGACAGAGGGCTGGCTGGCGATAAGATCCATGTAGGCGATGTGCGCGTCCTTGGCCTTGTCGCCCAAGGTGGCCTTTGCCCAGGAGCCGATAAGCTCGCCGGCCTTGAAATTGTCGGTCGCAAACGTCGCATCCGCGGCGTCGGCAGGCTCGAGCTGGGTGTCCAGAGCGATCACCAGCACCCCTGCATCACGCGCCTTCTTCACCGCCGGCACGATGGCCGCAGTGTCGGTGGCGGTGATCAAAATGCCCTTGGCGCCGTCGGCGATGCAGGATTCGATCGCCGCAACCTGGCCCTCATTGTCACCTTCCGCCTTGCCGGCGTAGGCCTTCAGATCGACACCAATTTCCTTGGCTTTCGCGGCGGCACCTTCCTTCATCTTGACGAAGAAGGGATTGGTGTCGGTCTTGGTGATCAAGCAGGCGCCGACCCCGGCGGCCGATGCCGTTGACGCAAAGGCCATCAGGCTCAGTCCGGCCGCGGCAAACACGGTGGATTTCAACAGTTTTGACGTGGTCACGATTTTCCTCCCATGGAACCATTTAGGATGCCGGCCAACCGGCACCTGCAGCGCGTCCGACGAAATCTCCCAGTGTCGACGCCGATCTCAAGAGACACCAGTCCGCCAGCACTGTCAATAATTAAATCACTCTTATTTATTATTGACATCGCAGGATTGTTCACCCACTCTAGACCAAAAGCATTGAGGGGAAACGACGGGAGGAACAGGGGTGGAGACCGGCGTTACGAGGCACGGTTCGCCCGATGCGGCCGAAAGCCGTCTGCACCGCGGCACCAATCAAAGCGGCATGCGGGACCACAATGAGCGGCTGGTGCTGTCGCTGGTGCGTCAGCACGGCAGCCTGGCCAAATCCGATATTGCGCGCATGACGGGCCTTTCGGCGCAGACAGTGTCCGTCATCATGCGCGAGCTGGAGGAGGACGACCTGCTCGTCCGCCAGGCGCCGTTGCGCGGCAAGATCGGCCAGCCCTCGATACCCATGGCGCTCAATCCCGACGGCGCCTATTTCATCGGCCTGAAGATCGGCCGCCGCAGCGCCGAGCTGGTGCTGATCGATTTCCTCGGCAATGTGCGCTCGATGCTGCAGCATTCGTACCGCTATCCGGCGCCGCGCGAGACGGTGGAATTCGTCACGAGCGGCATGAAGAAGATGCGCGGCGAACTCACCCCTGCGCAGGACAAACGCATCGCCGGGCTTGGCATCGCCATGCCGTTCGAATTGTGGAACTGGGCCGATACCGCCGGCGCGCCGCGTGAAATCATGGACGAATGGCGCCATCGCGACATCCGCGCCGACATCCAGGCGCAATGCGAATTTCCAGTCTATCTGCAGAACGATGCCACCTCGGCCTGCGGCGCCGAGCTCGTGTTCGGCCACGCGGCGGGCGCGGCGCGCGATTTCGTCTATTTCTACATCGGCGCCTTTGCCGGCGGCGGCATCGTGCTGAACGGCCGGCTGTTTGGCGGCCCAACCGGCAATGCCGGCGCGCTGGGCTCAATGCCGGTGCCCGGGCCTGACGGCAAGCCGACGCAGTTGATTGACGTGGCGTCGATCGCCATGCTGGAGAAGGCGCTCAACGCACGCGGCGTCGAGGCCTCGCATCTGTGGACCTCACCGGGGGACTGGGGCGAGATCGGTGCCGAGCTTGACGACTGGATCGCCAGCGCCTCGCAGGCGCTCGCCTATGCCATCGTTGCGGCGTCGTCCGTCATCGATTTCGAAGCCGCGGTGATCGACGGATGGATGCCGCTCGGCGTGCGCAGGCGGCTTGTCGATGCCGTCATCCAGGCGATCGGCAGGATCGACGGCGAAGGCCTGAGGCTGCCGGCCGTTCGCGAGGGAACGGTCGGCATCCATGCGCGGGCGCTGGGTGGCGCCAGCCTGCCGCTGTCGGAGCGCTTCCTCATCGGCTCGACCACGATTTCCCGGAGCTTCTGAGCATGCTGATCGGTATCCCGGCGCTGCTCGGCCCGGAGCTTCTGGCGATGTTGCGCGCCATGGGCCATGGCGACGAGATCGCGCTGGTCGACGGCAACTACCCGGCCGAACAGCAGGCACAGCGGCTGATCCGCGCCGACGGTCATCATCTCGTCCCGGTGCTCGATGCGGTATTGAGCGTATTGCCTGTCGACGACGCCGTGCCGCAGGCGCTGTTTCGCGCCTCGGCCAAAGGCGATCCCCTGCTCGCCGATCCGGTTCACCATGAGATGGAAGCGATCTGCGCCAGACGTGCGCCGGGCCGCAAGGTGGTTGCGCTTGCCGGCGCCGACTTCTATGCACGGGTCAAGGCCGCGCACGCGATCGTCGCGACAAGCGAGCCGCGGCTCTATGCCAACATCATCATTCGCAAGGGCGTGATCTATCCGCCGGAAAGCAAGACTTCATGATTCTCTGCTGCGGCGAAGCCCTGATCGACATGCTGCCGCGCACCACGACGGAGGGCGAGCCGGCCTTTGCGCCCTATGTCGGCGGTGCCGTCTTCAACTCGGCAATTGCGCTTGGCCGGCTCGGCGGGCCCGCTGCCTTTTTCTCCGGCCTGTCGTCGGATCTGTTCGGGGGCCAGTTCAGAGAGGCGCTGGAGGCCAGCAAGGTCAGTTCCACCTATGCGCACACCTCGCCGCGTCCGACCACGCTCGCCTTCGTGCGGCTCACCAACGGCCAGGCGACCTATACATTCTATGACGAGAACACCGCCGGACGCATGCTGACCATCGAGGACCTGCCGGAACTCGGCAGCGAGATCGAGGCCATGCTGTTCGGCGCCATCAGCCTGATCTCGGAGCCAGCCGGGTCGGCCTATGAAGAGTTCATGCGACGCGAGCATGAGCGCCGCGTGATGATGCTCGACCCCAACATCCGGCCAAACTTCATTCCGGACAAGGCCAAGCACCTCAGGCGCATCCGCAACATGATGGCGATGGCCGACATCGTGAAACTGTCGGACGAGGATCTGAACTGGTTCGGCGAAGCCGGCTCGCATGAGGACGTCGTCCGGAACTGGCTGGAGCGCGGTCCGAAGCTGATCGTCGTCACCCATGGTAGCGAGGGCGCGGTCGGTTACAGCAGCCAGCACCGGGTCACCGTCGTGCCGGACAAGGTCGAGGTGGTCGATACGGTCGGCGCCGGCGACACATTCAATGCCGGCATTCTTGCCTCCTTGCACGAGCAGGGTCTGCTCTCGAAGACGGCAATCGCCAGCTTGCCGGAAGAAGCCATCCACAAGGCGCTGACGCTCGGCGCCAAAGCCGCGGCGGTGACGGTATCGCGGGCCGGCGCCAACCCGCCATGGCGGCATGAAATCGCCTGACCGGCTGGCAACAGCCTCGCGGACCGCTTGCCGGCGATCACTTTATGTTTCGCCCAGCCAGTGGGGCGGGATACAAAGGCCACATCAAGCATGCCGAAGCCCGGATTTCCTCGCGTTTAAGAGGGCAGATCGGAAACCAGAGGTAACAGGCTGCGACACTTGAGCAATTCAGGGTTTTGCCCTGCGGCTTTCTCGGCCGTGCCAAGTCTGCTACCAGCGGCCGGTTATCTGGCTAAACCGTTTGAGGCCGACATGCAGTTCATCGATCTTGGCGCGCAGCGCGAACGCATCCGCGACAGGCTGAAAGCGGCAATCGACCGGGTCGTCGACGAAGGCCGCTATATTCTCGGACCTCAGGTCACCGAATTCGAAAACAAGCTCGCCGCCTATATCGGCACCAAGCATGTGGTCGCTTGCGCCAACGGCACCGATGCGCTGCTGCTGCCGCTGTTTGCCGCCGGCATCGGCCAGGGCGACGCGGTGTTCGTGCCGAGCTTCACCTTCGCCGCCACGGCCGAAGTGGTGGCGCTGACCAAGGCCGAACCGGTGTTCGTCGACGTCGATGCCGACAGCTACAACATCGACGTCGCCAGCCTCGAGGCGGCGATTGCCATGATCAAGGCGGAAGGCCGGCTGAGGCCGAAGGCAATCATTCCCGTCGACCTGTTCGGCCTCGCCGCCGATTACGAGGCGATCATGGCCATCGCCAACCGCGAAGGCCTGATGGTCATCGAGGATGCGGCGCAGGCGACCGGCGGCTCGGCTGACGGCAAGATGTGCGGCTCGTTCGGCACCGTCGGCTCGACCAGCTTCTATCCGGCAAAACCGCTCGGCTGCTATGGCGACGGCGGTGCGATGTTCACCAATGACGATGCGCTGGCCGAACAGTTGCGCTCGTTCGCCTTCCACGGCAAGGGCGAAACGCAATACGACAATGTCCGCGTCGGCATCAACTCGCGGCTCGACACGCTGCAGGCGGCGATCCTGATCGAGAAGCTGGCCATCCTCGAGGACGAGATGGTGGCGCGGCAAGCGGTCGCCAATCGCTATGCCGAAGGTCTCGGCGATATCGTCAAGGCGGCGCGCAATCTGGGCGGCGGCCGCTCGGCCTGGGCGCAATACGCCATCGAAACGCCGAAACGCGACGGGCTCAAGGCACATCTCGGTGAAAAGGGCATTCCGTCGGTTATCTACTATGTGAAACCGCTGCACAGCCAGATTGCCTATCGCGATTATCCGCGCACGCCGACCGGCCTTGCCGTTTCGGAAGAGTTGCCGAAGCGCATCCTGTGCCTGCCGATGCATCCCTATCTGAGCGAGGCTGACCAGGACCGGATCATCGAAACGATCCGTAACTATATCGGCTCGAATTCGGCGCATGTAGCGGCGGCATAAATTCGAAAGTTTCGAAGCGTGGTCGCGGAGTACATCGACGAGTTCATCATGTTCTGCGCCGGGTTGTGGATGGCTGGCGTCGGCTTCGGATTTCTCGCGGACCCGTTCCAAGCTCGCCCGGGCCAGCAGCAAGCATGGTGGACCAACTTTGGGGTTCACTTCAAATGGATGGGACCGCTGTTGATCCTCATCGCGATATTGCTCGCGTTCGCGGCACCTTCCTAGACTCGCGTCCGACGGCAGCTCGGCACGGTCGGCATCGTTGATCAACAACCGCCGATTCAAGCTTTGCGCGTCAAGGCAGGCGATCATCGGCACCGATTTTGCGATGCTTTGCTGCGCGCCGCAGCATAGTCTGCACCTGGCTCCCCTTTAGGCTGGTTCTCATGAAGAAGATTGGTTTCCTCTCGTTCGGGCACTGGACGCCCTCGCCGCAATCGCAGACGCGGACGGCATCCGACGCGCTTTTGCAGTCCGTCGAGCTGGCCGTCGCGGCCGAGGAGCTGGGTGCGGACGGCGCGTATTTCCGCGTGCATCATTTCGCCCGTCAGCTCGCCTCGCCCTTTCCGCTGCTGGCAGCGGTTGGGGCGAAGACCAGCCGAATCGAGATCGGCACGGCGGTGATCGACATGCGCTATGAGAACCCGCTCTACATGGCCGAGGACGCCGGCGCCGCCGACCTAATCGCCGGAGGGCGTCTGCAGCTGGGCATCAGCCGCGGCTCGCCGGAGCAGGTAATCGAGGGATGGCGCTACTTCGGCTATGCCCCGCAAGAGGGCGAGAGCGATGCCGACATGGCACGCAGACACACCGAAGTGCTGCTCGAAGTGTTGCTGGGCAAAGGCTTTGCGCAGCCCAATCCGCGGCCGATGTTTCCCAACCCGCCCGGCCTGCTTCGCGTTGAACCACACTCGGAGGGCCTGCGCGACCGCATCTGGTGGGGCGCCGCCACCAACGCCACGGCGGAATGGGCGGCGAAGCTGGGGATGAACCTGCAAAGCTCCACGCTCAAATTCGATGAAGGCGGAAAGCCGTTTCACATCCAGCAGGCCGAACAGATCCGGGCTTTTCGTGAGGCCTGGAAGACGGCCGGACACACGCGCGAGCCGCGGGTGTCGGTCAGCCGGAGCATTTTTGCCTTGGTCGACGATCGCGACCGCGCCTATTTCGGCGGCAATGAGAGCGGAGATCAGTTCGGTTACATCGAGGCAGACAGGCGCGCCGTCTTCGGCCGCTCCTATGCCGCCGAGCCGGACATCCTCATCGAGCAGCTAAAGGGCGACGAAGCCATCGCCGAGGCCGATACGCTGCTGCTTACCGTCCCCAACCAGCTCGGGGTCGACTACAACGCCCATGTCATCGAGGCGATTCTGACCCATGTCGCCCCAGGCTTGGCCTGGCGCTGACGAGTTTGAACAATCGACGCCACAGGCAGGAACCTGCCCCTCCTGACCTGCTCAGGAGCCGAACAGGCGACTGTCCCAATATACGGGTTGATGCAGGCTGGCTGTGATCAAGGCAAACTCCGGATGGGTCGGATTGATCAACACGTTGTTGTCGAGGCGAGCCACGACGCTTGGCACGATCAAGATCGCGCTGCGGCGCTCGACATACCACGTCTCGCCGAATTCCTTGCTCACCTTTGCCGGCATCATATCCCACCCCGGCAGCGACGGCTGCGAAAATATCTCGTAGCTTAGCCCGCGCGGAACCATGATCTGGACGTAGTGCTGGTTGGGCGGCAGTCTGCCGCTGCCGTGCACCAGCTTTTCCAGCAACGCTGTCGAATAGTGCTCGCTGGTGTAAATCACTGGGCTGCCAGGCGTGTTCCAGCGGCCGGGCGCGATCGTCGAGCCCGTCGCGTCAAAGAACGGATGGATGCCGGCAGGATCGCCGATCCTGAAGCACGGCAGCGTCCGATCGAGTATCTGCGCCGTCAAGCGGCAGTGCCGTATTTCAGGCCTGCAAGGATATCGATCACCAGCTCGGCGCCGATCTCGTTTCGGATGACCATTTCGATCGGGCGTCGGTCTTCCAGCATGGGATGAGGTCGAAATAGAAAGTCACGAGCCTCATCTTCGATCTTCCAGACGTCGAGGGCCAAGTCCCATGCACGAGCCACCCGTGCCACCCGCATGCCCTCCTCCGAAGACAGTCGAAGAGCGCCCCTCTTGCGACGTTCATAGGTTGCCTTTGGAACGAGGCGGTATTTGAATTGGGCATCGGCCGGTGCCAGCAATTGTGAGACGCGTTCGAGCGCGCCGATGGGCAATCCGCCTTCAATTCGAGCCATCAGCCCGAATGGCGACCGTGCAGCCGTTTCCTTGGGCGACAGCCCCAGCACGTCGGCTATATTTCCAAATGCTAACATCTCTGCTTCCATTCATATGAAGCAGTATATAGCCTCACATGAGGCTGAATGCAAACGTTCTTGCGGTCTCACGGCTGGTTGCCGTCGGCTCGTTTAAGCATCGCAAATGCACGACTGATCCGTTGTAGCGCTGTGGCGTTGGCCAGCACTGCGTACAGCGCGAACCCACCCGCCAGAATCCAGGGCGAAGCCGCGCCCATGGCGGTCGCGACTCCGTCCGCGGCGAGCAGCACGCAAATGAACACCAGACGTTCCATCCGCTCGAAGAAATCCGGCCAACCATGGTTTTCTACGGGAATTTCCAGCGCCGTCCGTGCCTTGGCGTAACTTGTGAGTATCCCGCCGGCGAACGCGAACATTGCGATCGCCCACAGATCGGCGACCCAGCCGATTGCCGCAAAGACGGCCAATTCCTGATAACGGTCGACGACGGCATCGAAATAGCCACCGGCCTTGGTGCTCATATTTGTCCGGCGGGCTACCGCACCGTCCAGCGCATCGAAGGTGAAGGCAAACGCCAGGCAAAGGCCAAAGGCAAGACTTGAATGGTGATAGACATAGGCGGCCGACGACAAAGCGACGAGCACGAGCCCGCTAGCCGTAACCTGGTTCGGCGTCATGCCGATCCCGATCAGCGGAGAGGCGGCCTGCTCCCATAGCGGGTCGATGCGACTTTTCATGAGACCGGCGATCATGGCGGCTCCTCTGATGATGTCGTTTCACCGAGCTTTACCAGCAATTTGCGGGTTTGTTCCACCGTCGCTACCGTTCCAATTGGTCAAAGCGGGCCGAGACCGGGCTCAGCAACATTCTCAACTCGCCGCAACAGCGATTTCTTTTTGGCGAATGCGGCCGGCGGAATAAGGCGCTCGCCAAGCTGACGGAGCAAATCGAACGGCAGTCTGGCGGCAGCACCCGAACGATGTGACTATGATCGCTTGCGATCCGTGGGAAGCCGGCCGAAACTCGATGCATAAATTTCCACCCAAGTTCGCCTACCTGCTCGCGACCTCTGTCGGCGCGGGATTATCTCCAATATGGCCGGGCACGGTCGGCGCAATAGTTGGAGTGGCTGTTGCCGCAGCTCTGATACCTGCATCGCCTTGGCTGACCGTGCTTGCCTATGCGGCCCTGTTCGCCGTTGGCGTATGGGCGTCATCGCATGTTATCTCCCGTACCGGGGCGGAGGATCCGCAGATCGTCGTCATTGATGAGACCTTCGGCGCCGCCGCGACACTTTCCATGCTTCCGATCGACCCACTCTGGTGGGCAGCAGGCTTCCTTGCTTTCCGGTTTTTCGACGTCGTCAAGCCTTGGCCCATCCGTATCATGCATGACAAGGTAAGGGGTGGGGCCGGCATTATGCTGGACGACGCGGCCGCGGCTGTCGTCGCTGGGGCGTTGCTGCTCCTGCTGAACGGTTTGATTGACCATTTGCGGTAACGGCGACATTCGGTCTGCCAAGGCCACGGTGGTTCATCGGAGTTTAGCGCCACAAGGGAAGACCGGACCGATGCGAAGCCACAGGATCGCGGCCATTCCAGGCGATAGGATCGGCAAGGGAGTCGTAGCGGCCGGGCTTCGTGCGCTGGCCGTCTGCGCCCTTGGCATCGCCCGCATTCCCGGCGACGACATCGGCGTGCCAGAACGCAGGAGGCATCGGCACTCGCCGCCGCTCACCGATGGTGTTCGTGTGCCTGCGTACGGAAACCAAACCCGTCAAGTGTTTCGATCAGCACCTGTACGCGATCAGGCACACCGTGCATTGACCGCCACGCGACAAAGCCGTCCGGCCTGACCAAGGCGGCACCGCCGCTTTCAACCCCGAGCGCGGAAGGCCACCGATGGTCCAAGTCAATCAGATCCCCATTGGCACCCAAGGCGTGGCAGGTCAGCGGCATACGGAGGCGTTGGCTTACGGCGTCAGCGGCCTGACACCATGCTTCGTCGGCGCAGAGGAGAAGAAGATCGCGATCGCACAAATCGAGACTCGAAATCCGCCGGCCGGCGCGCCCGACCGCGAAATGCGGTAAACGCGTGCCAGGGCGACCCGACAGCTTGGCGGATTTTTGGAACGGGTGATCGTCCGGTGTGGATTCCCGAGCCACGATGCCTGCAGTGTAGCGTTGGCCAAATACCACGTCGTAATCCTCGACGATCGCAACAGGAGGAGGCAGCCGCTTCGACGGATCGTCGAACCATTTCTGTAGGCGGGCGAGCGCTTGCGCCAACGTAGCCTCGATGACCGGCCGGCGCTCCATGTCATAGCTATCCAGCAACGAGGGATCGGCATGCCCGCGTGCTACCATCGCAAGCTTCCAGGCAAGGTTATGGGCGTCGTGGATACCTGAATTGCCACCGAAAGCGCCTGTTGGGGGCATCACATGTGCGGCATCCCCCACAAGAAACGCGCGGCCTCGGCGGAATTGGCGCGCTGTGAGGACGGCCACTTCCCAGGAGCGCGCATCGACAAGCCTCGTCGTGATGTCCGACCGGCCCGCACCTCGTATGATCAGTTCCCTGTACTTGGCTTCATCAAAATTCTGGGGGTTCTCGCCCTTTTCGGGAAAGTACTGGAGCGCCAGAAGCCATCGTCCACCCTCCCTGGGCGTGAAGATCCCGTTGAGGTCCGTCACGAAGCACGACGTGAAGCGCTTGCCGCCTATCGTCGGAGGCATGTCCGTGTCAAAGACTACATTCATCCAGTGCTGAAGGCCGCCTGCCCCGCTGCGGCTGATCTCCAGCCTCTCTCGCAGGGAACCGTTCGCACCGTCCGCGACGATCAGATAGTCGGCCGAGATGACCTCCTTTGCGCAGGTCGCGATATCGCGAATTTCCGCGCGGACGACGGTCTCGTCCTGATCGAAAGTCACCAGCTCCGTGCTGAAACGCACGTCTGCACCGTTCCGCTCGGCGTAGCGGCGCAGAATCGGTTCCAGGACGTGCTGATCACACGTCGCCGGTTGCGTGGGGCTGAGGGCACTTGCATCCGGCCACGCCGGTCCGCCCCATTGAATCTCCGGATCGGCGAGATTCCTGGCGCGCGCAATAGCGCCTGCCTGCTGGTCCCCCGTCCGATTTGTACGAATCTCCGCCTCGAGGCCGAGGCTTCGGAATATCTCCATGCTGCGCGGGGAGATGCCGGCAAACTTGTACTGGATTGACGTGTCGGGATGACGCTCGACGAGGACACACGCAATGTCGTTGTGAGCCAATAGGGCGGCCGCCGTCAGACCGTTCAGGCCGCCTCCGACGACGAGAACCGTGGTATTGGTCATCTCGGATCTCCTCTCATTGGTTTGACCACAAAAACATTTTGATTGATCAAATCATATGATTGGTCCAAGTATGTGTCAAGACTCGAAGGAGCGTGGAATGAGACCGAGCCAAGATCGCTTGCAGCACGCCACCGAGGCATGGCGCCTGATGTTTGATTTCCTGATGCGGTCCGCACCGGACCGGTTGGCGATCCAGCAGAAATTGGGCCTGACGCCCAACGACTCGCGCGCCCTCTTCACGCTCGACAAAGATGCGGGCAAGCCGATCGGCGCATTGGCCGCTCAATGGCACTGCGACCCTTCGACGGCGACCTGGCTGGTCGACCGGCTTGAGCAGGCCGGGCTCGCCGAACGGATTCCGTCGCCAGGCGATCGCCGTGTGAAGCTTGTCAAGCTTACGGCCAAGGGTGCTGCAACCATTGAGGAATTGACAAGGGAATATCACAAGCCCCCTGCCGAGATGCTTGCGCTTACACGCGCGGATCTGGATCAGTTGATCGGCCTCGTAAGAAAGTTACAGGCTGGCAAATCCGTGAGTTGATCCTATCCCGGAAAGGCACTGGCTAGGATCGCGTAGCGCCGCGTCACACTTTCCATGCTGCCGCTCGCGCCGCTCTGGTGGTCGGCAGGTTCCTTGCTTTCCGGTTTTTTTGACGTGGTCAAACCTTGGCCCATCCTATCGCGCATGAGAAGGTAAGGGGTGGGTTCGGCATCATGCTGGACGACGCAGCGGCGGCCGTGGCCGCCGGGATGCTGCTGCTGCTGAGAAGATGGCGACATCAGTCTGGTTGCGTCTCGACTTTCAGCATCACGCCTCTTCCAGTCTGCGTACACGAGCCCTGACCCCATTGCCGATGGCATCAGCGACTTCCGCAGGAAAATCCTTTGGGAGCGATGCAGAAACCAGTTCGACCGCCGCTAGCGCCTGTTGGCGCAGCTCATCAAAGATCGCCTTGACGGGTTTCGGACCGATCCCTGCTTTGGCGGCGGTCTGGATAAAATGGCGTGGCATGATGCTGTCGACGAGGTAGTGGCGTGTGTCACCAATAGCCATCGCCAGTTTCATTTTGTTGCGCTTGATCTGTCCCGCATCAAGGCTGGGCTGCGCTGAAATCACATCATAGAGCGGCGTTATGCGGAACCGGCCGCCGGGAGAAAGAAAGACGCTAAAATTCTTGGCGTGCCCATCTGTGGCGCCGAGAAGCCAAAAGGCAACCACGGCCTTT
This sequence comes from Mesorhizobium sp. M0145, assembly GCF_040322355.1. Taxonomy (NCBI): domain Bacteria; kingdom Pseudomonadati; phylum Pseudomonadota; class Alphaproteobacteria; order Hyphomicrobiales; family Phyllobacteriaceae; genus Mesorhizobium; species Mesorhizobium sp. M0145. The sequence continues at coordinate 60,746 of NZ_JAMYTK010000009.1, read as the reverse complement.
AAAACCGCAGCTTGGTCTACCTCCGGTTGGTCGCTTCCCTTCATCAAATTGAGGATAGCCGGAACGCCAGGCCCGCCGTCGGATTCGTATTTCAGTGACGGCGGCACAGAAAGGGCCTGGCAGCAGTCTTCCTGGGGCAAACGCAGGAGACGATTGTCACTGGTCCATCGGCGATCGAACCGCTCGACCGCGAGCACGCGATTGCCTTCGAACTCCTCGATTGCGACGACGGCGCTCGGGAGTCCTAGGGCGCTTGTCAGCTTGAGGCAGAAAAATTCGTTCTCGACACTGAAGGAAAGGTCGATGCCATTTGGCAACCGTCCAATCTGTGGTTTGAGGATGTGCGTCGTGGCAGTCGTCGCCAGCGGCTTGTACCAACGTCCTTTCCAGAACAAGAGCGCAGTCTTTTCCTGAGCGCCAGCGATCGAGATCCGGAAGTCCTCGTCCTCGCCAAGCCCAAGGGGAGCCGATGCCAGATCGCGGAGAAGATGAGCAATCTCGGTATCGTCAACGGGTTTGCCGTTGACAATACCGGCGGGGCCTGGCTCGACACCATCCGGCAGGAATTGCAATGCGCCGACACAATCGCGTCCGACAGCGGCAAGCAGGTCGTAGGCGTCTATTCCTTGAGCATGAACACGCTCCGCCATACGGCGGCGAATGGGGACGTTGTCGGGCAGGAGATTGTCGAAGACGGCGATGACGGGCGCACCGATATAACGATCTTCACGCAGAGGCAGTGATAGCGAGACGGGCAGCGCGTGCTCCCAAGCAAGCCAGGACGGATCGTACTGAAAATCGATCGCGCCGCTGGATTGTCTATTCAGCCGCCCGACGAGACGGCTGTTCAAGAAGACATTTAGCGGGATGTGCCGCCGCGGACGAGCCATCAGAAGATGTCCTCGATCTCGGCCGGCTTTGCCTTGGTCCGAGGGCGGACGACGAATTCGAGGTCGAGCGCTGCGAGAATGTCGCAAAGCGTCCCGAGCTGGGTCCCAGGCGCGCCACTCTCGACGGCCGAGATGGTCGCCTGACGCAGCATCGTTTGGTCCCCGACATTGGTCTGGTTCAGGCGGAGCTTGCGACGCTGCCGGCGGACGGCATCTCCAATTTGCTTGGGTGTTCGGGCGATTTGGTCCACAGCTACCTCTCTGGCCATGGTATTATACGCTCGCGTAGGTAAATTTCAATATACGCTTCGCCGTATCAGAATTGTGTATACTCGGAAGCGTATAGGCAGCAAAATTATGGTGGGGGCGTATGATCTTCGATCCGCATGGACCGTCACGGTCATGCTTTCAGCTTGTCCGGCCGCCGCCGGCCAATGTGACCGAAGCGAATAGTCGGCATGCTCATAAAGCTCCACGGCAAAGTGAGGTCAGTCTTAGCAGACTGGGGCAACGGATCGGTTTTTCAAACGGATGTTGCGGCACTCACCCAATCGAGTCGTGCGGCAGGGACAAGGCCATAATTGTAAAAATTGATGCCGTCGACATCCGGCGCCGTCGCAGCTTTCACCTTGGCGGTGAGGATGTCGGGGCCTGCCATTTCCGGATAGAACAGCCGGTAGCCGGCGCCGAGGAACTTTTCCACGCCAAGGGCTGCGCGTCCGGCCGCCATCAGGCTGGCGACATCGCCGGGCTGCATGTCGTAGGCACACAGGATTGCCCCGTCACAGACCTTGCCGAGCGCCGCGAGATCGCAGCCGCCAAGCCAACCGTCTTTCAAATCGATGATGACAACGCGGGTCGCCGGATTGGCCACCTCGCGCAGTTCGGCGACCAGGCTGGTCACCGGTTCGAACCGCCACAGCAGGTAGCCATGGAGTTCCGGCCATGGCAAAAAAGTGTCGAGGCCGCTCCCCGGAAAGTCTGGAAAGCGCTGTTCGGGCACGGCGCGCTCGCAGGTCTCGACGATCCATTGCCCGACGAGCTTGCGCGCTACTTCGCCGTCGACGCCGGCCTCGGCCGCGCGCGCAAGGCAGGACGGACAGAAACATATCGACAACAGAAAATCGTCTTCCGGCGTCAGCCCGACACCATCTTTCTCATGATGGTATTCGTGGGCGAAGCCCATGAAGGACGGGCTTTCAAGCTCGATCCGGTCCGGCCTGTAGCTGTGCGAGATATCGGCGATCAGCGCGCGGACATAAGCGCGCGCTTCCGGATGTGATGGGCAGAGATTGTAGTAGTTGGCATCGCCGAAGGCGTTGCGGGTTACGGCCTGCGGATGAAGCATGCCGAGCCGGGTGTTGTGCAAGCAGACCGTCCAGCACGAAACGCCGAGCCCGCCTACCTCGCGCCGGCGGACAAGGTCGCCAAGCACATCGCCGCCTTCCATGATCACGTCCGCCACCTTGGGCTGGATGGCAAGGTCGGCCCAGTGTGCCGCATCTGGCTTGAAATAGATGGTTCCGTCTTCCGGAAAATAGGCTTTCCGGCGCGGGCTGCGCGGCTGCAGGAACCGGCCAGCGTGATACGAAGTCGCCAGACTGATCATGTTGAGCCCGGCACGCTCGACAAGATCGCGCTCGACCGTCTCCAAGCCCAGATCCTGGACATCCCAAGGATAGGTCCACATGGACAGTTGCATCCGGTTATCCTCAGTCTTGATCCCGATATGAGCGTATGGTCGGGAGGGCTTCTTATCAGTCGACCGGCTCGGCGACCTGCATGAGGCAGTCTCCCGCCTCGCACATCGTGTGCAGCCGGCGCGAAAGCACAATGCCGCTTTCGACGAAGTGCAGGGCTTGCTCGGCGAGGTCGAGCCGTTCGAGGTCGTGGTACCAGCCCGCCAGTTGGCCTGAAGTCACGCTGTCGCCCAGCCTGACTGCCGGCTCGAACCAACCACGGCTTGTGGCATAAAGGCCCTGACTATGCCGAGACAACGAAAGAAGCCGCGTCGGCGCCGAAGGCCCGGTTGCCGGTGCAAGAACCGGCGCCTCAACCACTCCCAAGGCGGCCATCAGGGCGTCGAGTGCGCGGGCGGTAATCTCCATCGTATCGACCGTGACAGTGCCACCGCCGCCGAACTCTCCGCTGACGCCGATGGCGCCGGCCCGGCGCGCCGCACCCATGGAGGTCGGTGAGGCCTGGCCGTTGTCGGCCACGAACCCATAGGGCATGCTGAGCGTCCGCATCAGCTCCACACCGCGCCGGTGCCGGTCGGGATCGGTATTGTGCTCGACAAGCGCGGTCGGCAGATGCTCCATCGAGGTGCCGCCAGAATGAATGTCGAAGATGACGTCGTGGCGGGGAAACAGTTCCATCTCCAGGAAATTGGCAAGCCGGCTTGTTGGCGTGCCTGACGGGTCGCCCGGAAAGGCGCGGTTGAGATTGCCGCCGTCGAGTGGCGAGCAGCGCTTTGCGGCGATCACCGCCGGCACGTTCGCCATCGGCAGGATGGTGACGCGACCCTTGATCCGCTTGGGATCGAGCCGGCGCACCAGCTTTGCCAGCGACAGCTCGCCTTCATATTCGTCGCCGTGATTGCCGGCCATCAGAAGCACCGACGGGCCCTCCCCGTTGCGGACAAGGCAGATCGGGATCTTGACCTGGAAATAGGGCGAACGGTCGATCGAAAACGGAATGCTGAGATGGCCGAGTGTCTTGCCGACCCGGTCGAAGTCGAGTGTATGGCTGAGGCCGGTGTGCATGGCGGCGGCTCAGACAGCTGCGATCGCAGTGACCTCTATGCGGAGGTCGGGATCGGCGAGACGCGCCTCGACACAGGCGCGCGCCGGCAGGCGCGCAGGATCCACCCAGGCATCGTAGATGCTGTTCATGGCATCGAAGTCGGCGATCTGCGGCAGGAAGATGTTGATCGCCACTAGCCTCGACTTGCTGCTGCCGGCCTCGACGAGGAGCGCCTCGACCTTGGAGAGCACGTCGCTCGTCTGACCCTCGATGCTGGCCTTGCGGTCGTCTGCCACCTGGCCTGCGATGTGCACGAGGCCGCCATAGACGACCGCCTGGGACATGCGGGAGCCGGACTGGAAGTACTTGATCATATCAGATCCTTTCGAGGTTCTCTTTTTTGGAAGTGGCCGCGATATCTGCTCAGCCGAAATAGGTGGGAAAGGCGTGGCGGACATACCCGTCCGCGTCGGCGCCGAAGATCACGCGATAGCGATCGAGGCAGGTGCAGGGGTGCGAGATGCCGAATTCAACGACGTCACCAACGGCAATATCGTCGCCCGACGCAATTGTCAGGAAGGCGTGCTGGTCGTTGAGCTTGAACACCTCGGCACGCGCTTTCGGCAGCTGCTTGCCGGCACGAAAGATGGTCACGACCTTCGGAAAGCCCTGGTCGAACGACACGTCGCGCATGCCCATACCGCAGATAGCAAGGCCGGGCTCCGGCCGCGACAGTACCTCGGCCCACAGGCGCAAAGCCGGATGGAAGGAATTTCGTGCGGAAGCACTGACGCCGCCGATCGCAAAACCGTCGCGGGCATCGAGTGCGCCGAGCGACCTGTCGTAGACGCCATGGTCGTGAAAGAAGATGGCGCCGCTGCGCAGCACCAACGTGGCATTGCCGTCCCTGGAGACGAGGGGCGAAAGCGCTGCGACCACCTTGTCGAAGTACACCGAGCCGCCGGCGGTGACGATCAGCGGGGTGTCGCCGCCGACGCGGGCGCGGAGCCGCAGGAACATATCGGCTGTCATTGCCAACAGTGCGGATATCGCCTCATCGGTGCGGCCAGGATCGGCTTGCGCCGCGGCACCTTCGTAGGCTGCGACGCCGGCGATCAGCAGCCGCCCTCCGGCTGCTACAACCGCGTCGGCGATCGCCTCGGCTTCGCCGGTGGTCCGGGCGCCTGCCCTCCCCACACCAAGTTCGACGAGCACGCGCAATGGCGGCAGCGTCGCATTGGCGCGCCAAGCTTCAGCAAGCGCATTCACGGCGTCGAAAGAGTCGGCAAAAACGTAGAACTCGGCGCTGGGCCAGGCGCCGACAAGGACAGCAAGTCGGTTCGCACCACCTGGTCCGCCGACCTCATTGGCGATGATCAGCCGAGAGAGCCCGGCTCTGAGCATCACTGTGGCCTGCCTTATGTCGGCGACGGTCGTGCCCCATGCTCCGGCCTCGATCAGCGACCGGGCAAGGTCAGGCGCCATCGGGGTCTTGGCATGCGGGGCGATCACGGCGCCCTGTTCTCGCGCATACCCCAGGAACAGGTCACGATTGGCGATGAAGGCCTCCTCGTCGAGGGTCAACACCGGCAACGACATACGTCCATGCGCTGGATGCCAGCGCTCAGATGCGACAAAGCTGCTGTCCAGCCCGAGGGTGCCAGGCGGCACGCCGCGGATACGATCGTCGAGCAGGAAATTTTCACGGGTCGCGAGCGACAGTACGGGTGAGTTTTCGGTCATCCGATGCTAGTCCTTTCGCTTTCGCAGGATGAAGTCCGGATCGATTTCCGATGCCGGCCACACCATGAGAGAGATGCGTGCCAAAGCGTTACTCCGGACCGATCATCGATGCCCACCATCACCTTTGGGATCTCGGCCTCGGCCGCCATCCCTGGCTCACGCCCACGGCTGGCGAACGCGGCGGTCTGGGCGAGCTTGGCCCCTTGCGGCGAAACTACCTTCCTGAAGATTATTTGCGCGACGCCGGCCAGCACAGTGTCGTCGCCACCGTCCATGTTGAAGCCGGTTGGGCCGGGGAGGACTGCGTCGGTGAAACGCGGTGGCTTGAAACCCTCGACAAGTCGCGCGGCGTGGCCGCCCGTTACGTCGTTCACGTACCTCTGGCGAACCGCCAAGCGCCGGCGCTGGTCCAGGCGCAGGCGGCATTCGACCGTGTCGTCGGCGTACGCGACATACTGAGCTGGGATCCGGATCCCGCCCGTCGTTTTGCCGCCCGCGACGGCATCATGGACGATCCGGCCTGGCGTGCCGGCCTGTCCCTGCTTGGGCGTCGCCGGCTGGTTTTCGACCTGATGGTGTTTCCGCGCCAGCTCACCGGCGCGGCGCGCCTCGCAGCGGCCTTTCCGAACCAGCTCTTTGTTCTCAACCATTGCGGCAGCCCGATCGATCGCGATGCGGACGGGATGCGGGTGTGGCGCGAAGGGCTGCGGCTTTTGTCGGAGCGCGAGAACGTCGCCATCAAGATATCGGATCTGGTCGCCTACGATCATGATTGGACGCTCGACAGCCTAAGGTCGGTTGTCATGCATTGCATCGACTGTTTCGGTACGCGGCGCGCGATGTTCGGCAGCGACTTTCCGGTCGCCGGCCTGCATGCATCGTTCGATGCGGTGTATGACAGCTTCAAGGCCATTGCAGGAGAGCTTTCCGCGGACGAGCAGACGGCACTGTTCTACGGCAATGCACGGCGCATTTATCGGCTGGACGATATGTCATCGGCGGGCCTGCTCTCTGCCTGAGAGAAGCAGCAGCCCCAGGATCAGCGACCCGAACAGGATACTGCGCCAGCCGGGCGATGCGTTGACCACGGTGATCAGCGCCGTGATCGTAACCAGCAGGATGGCGCCGGGGATGGTGCCGGCATAGGTGCCGAGCCCGCCGAGGATCGAGGTGCCGCCAAGCACCACGGCGGCAATCGAGGCGAGCAGATAAGGATCGCCGATACCGACATAGCCTTGTCCGTTCATGCCGAGGACCAACACACCGGCAAGTCCCGCACAGAAGCCGCTGATGCCGTAGACCGCCAGCGTGGTCGAGGCGACGGGAACCCCGGACAGCGCCGCGGCGAGCGGATTGGCGCCCATAGCGAATATCCGGGCGCCAAGGGATGTCGCATGCATCGTGGTCAGAACGATAACTGAAATGACCACCCACAAAAGCACGCCTGCCGGAATACCGACCGGCCGCGCATTGCCGAGCCAGCGGACCAGCGGGTTCTCGGCGGTCACGGCACTGCCGCCGGCGATGATGATCAGCAGACCTTGCAGGAATGTCGCCATCGCCAGTGTCATGATCATTGGATGAACGCGCAACAGCGCCACGCCCAGCCCGTTCACCAGACCGATTGCGCTCGTCAACGTGAGAACTGCAAGAACGGCGGTGAGCCCTGTCGGATCCGCCTGCCACGAAAGCAGCGGCAGGCTGACAGCGCTAACCGTGACGATCGCCGCGACGGAAAGGTCGATGCCGCCGGCAATCACCACGAAAGTTTGGCCCGCCGCGACCAGGCCGATCACCGCGCCCAATTCAACCAAATAGCGCAAATGCCCATAAGCGCCGAAGCCACGTGAAGCGAAGCTCGCCGCGATCCATACCGCCGCAACTGTAGCGATCGTAAGGAAGGGCCGGCTGCGCAGAATCGTCACGGCGCGCCTGCCGCTCACGCTCTCTTTCCGTGCTGTCATTGCTGCACCTTGCGGAATTGCGGGATGGCGACCGCGCCGATGATGATGAGGCCCTGGGCGACATATTGGGCGACCGGCGTGAAGCCGAGGAAGAACATGACACTGATCATCAGGCTGAGCAGCAGGCTGCCCGCAAGAGCGCCGCGCATGGTACCCTGGCCGCCCAGGAAACCGATGCCGCCGAGCACTGCGGCGGCAATGGAATTCAGCGTGAACGCCGTGCCGATGACTGGATCGCCCGAACCCGTTTGCGCGGCGACGAACAGGCCGGCGCCTGTGCAAAGCAGGCCGCTAATCGCGTAGGCGGCGATCCGGGCACCGTCGACCGGCACGCTGGAGCGGTAGGCGCCGACGGGATTTTCGCCTGCAGCATAGATGCTCAAACCAAGCGGCGTGGCGAGATAGAGTTTCCACAAAAGCACGATGAGTACCAGCAGCACGAATGCCGCCGGCGTGTTGCCGGCAAGCAGGTCCGACAGCCACTCGGGTATGGCGCCGCCCGGCCTCGGCAGGATGAGCAGCGCAGCGCCGCCGATAATGAAGGAGCCAGCGAGCGTCACCACGATCGCCGGCAACCGAAGTTTCACGACGATGAACCCGATCGCGGCACCGATGCCGAGACCGGTCAGCGCCACCGCAGCGGCACCGCCGGCTACGCCCAGCGGTCCAGTCATCGTCGTCGCAGCGATCACCGCGCCCAGGCTGACCATGGCGCCGATGGCCAGGCTTATGCCGCCGGTGAGCATGAGGATCGCCTGGGCCATTGCGACCAGCGCCAGCGGAAACCAGCTCTGGGTGAATTTGGCGAAACCGGACGCTGTCAAGAGGCCGGGAAACAGGAAACCGTAGGCAATGACGAACGCCAGGACCACAGCGAACAGGCTGCGCACGCCGACATTGCGGCGCAGCTGAACCGGCCAGTAGAGCGCGCCGGCTTGGCTTGAGGATGCAACCGCGCTCATGCCGCAACTTTCTGCTGTTCGGCGCCCATTGCGGCGGAAACGATGGCTTCCTCGCTCAGTGCCTCGCGCTCGAGCATGGCCACGATGCGGCCTTCGCGGACCACGCCGACGCGGTCGCAAAGGTGCACCAGTTCGGGTGTGTCGGAACTGAGCAGCACGATCGCCTTGCCGGCAGCGGCGAGTTTGCGAAGCATCATGTAGATCTCACGCTTGGTCTCGACATCGACGCCGCGCGTCGGGTCGTTGAGGAGAAGCACAAGCGGCTCGTGTGGCATCCATTTCGCCAGCGCGACCTTCTGCTGGTTGCCACCTGAGAGTGCCTGCGCCGGGCGGTCGAGGTCGCCCTTGATGGCAAGCTGGGCGGCGAGACCCCTTGCCATATCGCGCTCGGCACGCCGGCTGCGCAGCTTCAGCGCCGGCAGCCTTGCGAAGGCGGGCAGCATCATATTGGTGATGATGGGATGGATCAGGTGCAGGCCTTCGCGCTTGCGGTCAGCCGGGACATAAGCGAGGCCGAGCGCATTGGCGTTCGGCACGCCGCCGGGCAAACCCGAAACACCGTTAACCGTCGCGGATACCGTCCTGGCGGGGATCGCGCCGTAGAGGCCAAGCAGCAGATCTTCCTGCCCCTGCCCGACCAGGCCGCCAATGCCAAGCACCTCGCCCGTCCTGATGTCGAGATCGACGTCGCGCATCAGGCCGGCCGAAAATTTACGAACCGAGATGGCATCGGCCGGCGATGGCGAAGGCCGCCATCGTGGAAAGAGATCGCCGGGGTCGCGGCCGACCATCAGCCGTACCAGCCCGGCGGCATCGGTTCCTTCCAGCGAGCAGTCCGCCGTGCAGGTCCCGTCCTTGAGCACGGTGACATGCTGGCACAGCGTCATCACCTCGTTCAGTCGGTGTGAGATGTAGAGAATAGCGATGCCCTCGCCCCGAAGCCTCTCCAGCAGGTCGGTGAGGATTTTTGTCTCAGTTGCCGATAGCGATGAGGTGGGTTCGTCGAGAATGAGCACGCGCGGCCGGCGGTAAAGCGCCTTGGCGATCTCCACCATCTGCCGGCGGCCGAGGGACAGGTGCCCCACCGGCGTAGACAGCGGTTCGTAAAGCCCGACAAGATCGCATGCGGCTCTGGCCCGGACGGCAAGCTCGTTGTAGTCGATCAAGCCGAACCGCTTGGGATAGGCACCTAGCCCGATGTTTTCGGCAATGGACAAGCTGGCCGTCAGGCTGAGTTCCTGCTGGACAACGGCGATCCCGGCCTGTCGCGCATTAGCGGGGGTCATGCGCGAGACCGGGCGCCCATCGACCTCGATCGCCCCGCCGTCCGGGCGCAAGGCGCCGGACAAAAGGTTGATCAGTGTCGACTTACCTGCGCCGTTCTCGCCCAGCAGCGCATGCACGCGGCCCGGCTGGAGAGCGATTGAAACGTTGCGCAGAACGGGGTTGCCGAAAAAGGACTTCGACACCCCCTGCGCGGCGAGAAGCGGAGCCGTGGTTGTCAATGCTACAACCCTTCAGGCTTATTTCTGGGCCAGCAGCTTCTTGAATAGATCCTCATCGTACGGCGAATAGATGTAACCGTCAGCCGGGAAATCCTTCGCCCGGGCAAGGTATTCGTCGATGTTGGAATTGTCGATCACCGGCAACGGGATCTTGACGAAAGCCGGCACATCCTCGCCCTCCAGTGCCTGGACGGCGGTGTAGGTGGCGAAGGCGCCGAGCCAGTTCGGCTGCATCGTCGCCCAGCTCTTCAGGCCCTTTTCCTTCCACAGTTCGAGAAACTGGCGCGCATTCTCGCCGGTGATCGGCACCTGGTCGCGGCCCTGCTTGTCGAGCGCGAGCACGGCGCCCGCCGACAACGCGCCGCCCAGCGACAGGATGCCGTCGATTTCGGGGTTGGCGAAAAGTAGGCTGGTGACGGCCTCTTGGGCGGGCGCGACATTGTAAGGCGTGTTCGTCTCGGCAAGCACCTTCACATCGGGATGGGCCTTAAGCTCGGCATCGGCGCCTTTGCGCCGGTCGTCGCTGACCGAAACGCCGGCTGGTCCATTGAGGATGAGGATCTTGCCCTTGCCCCCGATGGCGTCGATCAGAAACTTGGCCGCCTGGTCGCCCCACTGTGAGGAATCGGTGTTGACCTTGGCGGTCACCTGGTCGGTATCGACGAGGCTGTCGAAGTTGATGATGGCGATGCCCTTGGCGCAGGCGTCCGCCAGCACGCGCGCCGGCGCGGTCGACGAACCAGCGATCAAGATGATGGCATCGACATCGGAATCGATCATCGACTGGATCTGCTGAATCTGGACGTTGGCGTCGCCCTGGGCATCGGTCACGACGAGCTTGTCGACCAAGCCTTGCTTCTTCAAAGTCTCGACTTCGGCTTCGATCGTGCCCTGTGTCTGCTTCATCCAGGTCGGCACTGAATAGATATCGGCCCAGCCGATCGTATATGGCGCTTTGCGATCGCCCTTGATGCATTTAGCGGCGGCGTTGGCTTGCGAACCGGCGCCGAGGCTGAGGAGAAGACCGAGGCAAAGGGCACTGGCGGATGCGAAAAACGATGATTTCGTCATGATGGTTCCCTTCTGAAGTTATGCCTGGACGTGCGGGATCGGGACGAGAGAACCCGCCGGTTGCCGCTTTCCGGAAACCGCCCGTTTTTCTCGTCAGGACTTTCTGCGCCCGGCTCGTTATTGTCCGATATTTCAGACAATAAGCCTGTATATCGGACAAATTGGATGCTAGACTGAGCCTTGACATCTTTCAAGCGTCTTGAGACGAGGGCCGAAATGATTTTTGCGCGGGTGCGGCCTACATGAGCGATGGCGTCACTGGTCTAATTGAAACGGAAGCCGGCGCCGAGCCGCGCAATGGCGAACGGCGTCGCGGGATCGACCGCGTCATCATGCTACTCGAGGCCCTTCTGCGGCACCGCGCGCCGATGCGCGTCGGCGACATCGCCAAGATGATCGGGGCGCCGCGTTCAACCACTTATGAAATCGTCAACAGCCTTCTGGGAGCCGAAATGCTCGAGAACGTCGGAACGGAAGGCTATGTCTATTTCGGAAAGGCGATGCATCTGTTCGGCTGGGCCTACTCACATCATAATGCCCATTACCGGCGCATCATCGAAACCCTGGACAGACTAGCCGCGGAGACGGGCGAGACCGTCCAACTGTGCGGCCTGCGCGGGAACAAATATGTCGTCCTTGATTGCCGGGACTCGCCTGGCCCGTTCCGGATTTCAAGCGATGTCGGAGTCGAGGTGCCGATCCCGTGGACGGCGTCCGGAAGGCTGCTGCTCGGCCATATGAGCGAGCAGGAAATACGGGACTTCGTTCCGCCTGGCGACTACACGCTCCCCGACGGCCGCGTCATTGCGCCAGCTAAGTTCTTCGGCGATGTCGCTCTGGCGCGCCAGCAAGGTTTCAGCGAGACGGCTGCTCTGGCCGACCGCTTCACCTGGTGCATGGCCGCGCCCATCCGCGATGGCAACGGGGCCATCAACAAGACGCTTTGTTTCGTGTTGCCCGTCGACACGCCGGAAGCCAGGCGCAGCGAGTTGCTTGCCCTCCTATGCGAGCGCGCCAGTGGGTTGTCGTTGGCGGGAAGCTAGTAAAAATCGGCACGCGAAGGTCCGGGGTAGGCTCCGTTCGTTCATCAAGCCAAGGCTCAGCTACGCTGTTGCGGCGGCGGACCTGATTCCCGCCTAGGCCGGCACCTATCTCCCGCCCTCCTCCCTCTCCCGATCGGTGCCGGCTAGCTTCAGCGCGAGGCGGATTGCGCTTGTAGCCTACAGGCCCAGGGTCAGAGACAACTGGACAACTGGCGTGTCATGCTCACGGACATCAATCGCTACGGGGCGTTGCTCCAGCCTTTGCACCTGATCTTTCGCTAAATTCGAGCAAGGCTCGAACCTGTACAGTTTTTACAATCCTCATGGTGGACCCACCGCCGGCGTGCGCATCGGGCCAATGTCGGCGCATCGACGATCTTGCTTTCAAGATAGCCGCCGTTGCTGCGGTAAGGCCCTTCTGACCCGCCGGGTAACTCCAGCAGCCGACCGCAGGCGACGGCACGATCAATCTCACTCCTGTATCGCCCCGCGCCCTCTGAGGCCACGAATGCTGCGCACCACCACCCGCTCGGCGGAATGCTCTCGCCGCACCAATTGAACTCGCGGGCGACGGCTTCGTAGACGTTGCGTCTGCCGCCTTGCCATTGGATCAAGTAGGTTCGAGATGGCGGACGGTGCGATCGCTGGTATCGACGACGACGAACTCGCCCGGCCGGATACCTGGTAGTCGTTCGAGAACACGGCGAGCGCCGTGTTCACGTCGATGCATTTCGCCCGAACATCCAGATCGGCCGAAGCCGCTCGCCTGTTTTGGGCACTGGCTGATCTCATTCGACGCGCCCTTCCAGCCACCGGCGCCACCAGTTGCGTTCCAGGCCTGTGCCACCATATGGACGCTGGGCTGCACGCTCGCGAACAGCCGGAACCAACGGCCGCCACGAGCGGTTTACCAATCGAAGGGACTGCAATGGATGCGGGATAATGGAATTTTTGGATATGGAACTGGCGAGAGCCCGACAGCGGCTCAACGGAGCGCAGCTTTCCCTTAAACGTGCGAATGAAATGCTGGATGAAGACTGCGGCGTCGGCATCAATATCGCGCTGTGCAGCAGGATACGGGCTGCGCAACGGCGCGTGGTCGAGGCCAGATCGCGTCTGACGAGGATCGATTTCACCGGCACTGACGGACTTCGCACGGGTTGAACCATCCGGCCCGTCGACGCCGCGATAGGTCGGGGTCATGACAAATCAGGATGACCCCGCCGGCCCGAGTTGCGCTTTCATGCTGCGCCTCGTATGGTCAACGCCTTTGTCTTCCATTTCCTCGACATCGCATGGGAATAGCGCCTCATCCAGAGCCAAATTTTTCCTGTCCTTGTCCTAGGTCCTTTTTTCTCCTGTTCCTTATCCTTTCCTTGCTTCGAAGGGGCTCCGAAGCCCCTCAGAAGGCCCTTTCGTATTCCCACAGGACGAGCTGGTCACCAAGGTGAATGGCTCTCGGTAGTGGGCAAAAACCGCAAATTGTATCGGACAGATACGCAGGGCAGCGAGATGCTCGGCGACCGAAATTACTCGGTAGAACTGAAGCATTCCTGAACCACTAGGTAGACGTACTTTGGCCGCGGATAGACGAATTCACCGCATCCACGATGAGCAGAAAGCGAACGATTATTTTTCGGCCGGCAAAGCAATGCAGGAAGCTCTTGGACGTGAAGAATGCGGACGCCGCGGAGGCCGTTGGCATCGCAAATGGCCGGCGAGGCCTGCCAGCCGTTCAAAATGGCAAGGTGGCATGACTTCAGATCAGCTCTTCAACAATTCCGCCAAGTCGCTTCAGGCCGACGAGCGGAGGCCTTTGCTTAAGGCCCTGTTCGGCTGCGGCCGCCTTGAAGGCATCGATCGCAGCTTGTTGGTTGCAATGACCGGCCAAGCATTCCTTGATCATTCGGACCGCTTCGAGCCGTCGCGGTTTGGCCAGGTATGGCCATGGTTGTTCAAGCGCTTTCGCAGCATCGGATATCGATGCGACCACCGTCGACTTGCCATTCAGGTAGACGGGATGAACGCTGTCATTTTTCTCGCTCGCTGCGGTTGAAGGCGGTTAAACGCGAAGACACGGCGAGGGTTGCATGAACGCGCATCCCCGCGAATTCAAAGCCCACTGCCCGATGCCATCGAGTCTGAACAGGCCTTGCTTGTGTTTATCCTGAACTCGACGCCTATTGGCGCGTCGCCGGATTCCTGAGGCCGAAACACTTCGCGACAAGCTCCACGGCGCGCTCTTTGAAACCATGTCAACGATGATCGCCAAGGGCAGGCCGGTCAATCCGATCACGATTGAGCCGTATATCCCGGCAGAGCAGATGGTCGGCGATCTGACCATGTTCGCTTATGTCACCCGGCTCGCCGCGGAAGCCGTCACCATCTCTGGCGCCTATGATTATGGGCGCGGCATCATCGAAATGTCAGCGCGTCACCAGCTGATCGCGATGGCACAGGATCTCGACGCGCTGGCCCGCAACATGCCGGTCGACATGACGCCGGAAAAATCATCGGGTCGACAGCGGACGGGCTCACCTGCATCGCGAGGAAGGGAACGAGCGCGCCGCATCGGTGCAATATGGCGTCCTGCTCAACGCGGTGACAAAGGCCGCCAAGTCGAGCGGTGACACATCCTCTCGCATTCCATGGTTCCTGCCGGAGATCACATCAGCGCTCGGCGACATCCCCGCGGCTACCTGGTCGGCGGCAGCAAAACATCGTTCAGCCTGCAGCCCGCGGTGTCCTCGGCCTCACTCAATGGCATGAAGAACGCGCGGCAAGGGTGCCCTTGGGCCAAGAGCGTGATAATCCCGACGTTCCTCTACCAAATGCGCCAGGATCTCTAGACGCGGCCGAGCGATATCCATGCCATGTTCAACAACATACCCGTGGCAGAAAAGAAGCTGTACTGGATCGAGGGCACGACGCGGCGCTGGGGACGGTTATACCTACGTCCAGCGGCAGCCAGCCCAGGTTCTCGAATGGTTTGGACGATTCACGACATGCCAGGCCGGGCGCAGCGGCCGCCCCGGCCCTCTGTTGAGCGCCAAGCCCGGCCAGCCTCGACTCAACGGAGCCGGCGGGGCACCCTCTTCGTCAACGGAATGGGGCGAGCGCAAAGTTCAGCGGACGACTGTGCCCCTTCCATCACCTCTGCCGCGACCCGCTCAGGCAGCCCGCATATGGCCGCGCGATCTACTTCCGGCGCGACGACATGCTTGAACGAGTGGCGCCAACAGGTTCAGGCCGAAGAAGCACTGACGCGCCGGATCGGCCGAACCAGCGTCGATTCCCAAGGAATTTCCGGGCTTCTCTATGGCGCATTTTGCAAAACGCGTTCAGCCCCTCCGCTTCGCCACCCACCAAGCCGGGCGGCCCTTCAGTTGAGACACGCCAGGAAGAACTTTCGCTCTAGCAGCCGATCTGTGGCTCGGGCTCCGGGCGCAGGTTTGTCAAGACTGCGGATAGGCGCAGGATACTGCGCGATCAGATCGTCGACGGTCAGCAATGTAATGCCCTCCACGATCGATTGAGCAATCAGGATCCGATCGAAGAGGTCCGTGTGGATGGGTGGAAGCCCCTCCACCGTGATGGCAAGCTCGCCGGTGAGTGGCAGCTCATAATAGCCATTGTCGATCAGGCCCCGACGTAACAGGCGCGCATCGACCCTAAAGTCAGGGCGGCCCAGACCGCGTTTGATGGCAATCTCCCAGAGACTTGCGGCGCTGAATGTCAGGTGGTTGTCGGCATTCTCGATCTCAGCGGTGGCACACTACGCCGATCCGCCACCAATGTCGTAGCGGACGGCGCTGTCGCGTCTTTCCTAGCTGGGATGAACGATGCTTTCCCGCGGCCGGAGAATGGGATCATCGGTGCCTCGGTTTGTGCACGCCTTGTTTCCGAAGGACCTGAGGTGCTGATGATCGCGCGGCCTGCGATCGACTGGGGAAGACAAGCCGTGGCAGCTGCCGCGGCTTGCCGATGACGGCCCTCGCAGAGGCATTGCGGACGGCGCGAGAAAACTTCTTTCGTGACGCCGTTTCGCAGGGGCGAAGCAGGCCTCAGAACGGTTAGGCAGCGCTTACCAAAAAAGATGTCGCCGGAAGGGAACTCAGGAAGCCCAGGCAAGTTCTGTGCGAAGTGGAGGAGATTGCGCCATGAACAGTGTCATTTATCTCATCGGCCTTGTCGTCGTCGTGCTTGCGATCCTCTCCTTCCTCGGATTCCACTAGGAGACACCATGCAGCACCAAAACGATCAGGGCCGTCAGACGGCCGATTTCGAGACAGCCAAAAGCGAGCTTTCGGAAAGATTACAACGAGAAACGCAGACCGCGACCGAGGCGCTACAGGACGCTCGCGACGAGGTCACTCGGAAAGCCAGCGATTACGCTTCGGAAGCCAAGCAAGCGTTGGTCGACAAGGCAGAGGGAACACAACGCGACGTGAGCGCCAACCTGAAGGCCTTTAGCGGTGCATTGCGCGCGGCAAGCGAGCATCTGGCCAATAATGATCAACGGACCGCTTCAAAGTTCGCCCTCGATGCCGCAGGCGGGCTTGAGCGGCTTTCATCCTCACTGAAGGATAAGCCGTTCGATGAGGTGCTCGGCGAAATTCAGTCGTTCGGCCGTGAAAACTCCGGGGCGCTGATCGCCGGTTCGGTATTGGCAGGCCTGGCGTTGGGGCGGTTCATCAAGAGCTCGCCACCCTCTGCCCAAACCGGAGCACCGGGCCAGTCGGGAACAGGCCGGGCGCCCGAGACGGGTCCTAGCTCGAATGAGTCAGGATGGCGATCGGCGGAGGCAGTTGAGCCGGCCCCGCTAGGATCCGATCAGTCCGGCGATGACTGGGCCAATGCAAGCCTGGAGCGAAACCCATGACTGACAATCAGGACACTCGCAGCCTGACAACCCTTGTCAGCGATCTGGCACAGCAGGTCACAACACTGCTTCAAACCGAAAGCAGGCTGTTGCGGGCTGAAATGTCGGAAAAGGTAAGCAAGGCCGGCGCCGGCGCCGTGGAGGTAATGGGAGGCGCCATTTGCCTGCTCGCCGCCCTGATGGTGCTTTTGCAGGCGCTGGTGATTGCCTTGGCGAGCGCCGGACTGGGAGCCGGATGGTCTTCGCTGCTGGTCGGCGTCGTGGTGGCGATCCTGGGCGTCATACTCTTGCGCTCCGGCAAAGCAAGCATGGCTCCTTCCGAACTGACGCCCGACCGCACACAAGACCAGCTTAAGCGTGATGCACGCGTGATCAAGGAACAGATAAGATGACCGAAAAATCCGCAGCCGAGTTGGAACGCGATGCTGATATAGCCCGCGCCAGAGTGGCAGATACCGCAGACTCGATCCGCAGCAAGATGACACCGGGCCAACTGATCGACGAATTCACCGGGATGTTCAGCGGCGAGGGATCCGCCATGCTCAGCAATCTTAAGACTCAGGTCAGGGACAATCCGTTGCCGCTTACATTGGTCGGTGCCGGCCTGGCCTGGCTGATGCTCGGCAGGGGCCCGTCGGTAGACACTTCAGCACTAGGTGGCCATCAGACCCGCAGAAACGACACCCGGAATTTCTCTGACCGGCAGAACTTGGGTGGCGAGGGCTGGCCGGACTCAAGCGGCGATGACTACGGTGCCGAGGGCGAAAGTTCCGGAGGCGGCTCCATGCTCTCCGAGGCTGCTGGTTCGGTTGCTTCCATGGCAGGCGGTGTAACCGAAGCCGTGGCAGATCTTGCGGGCGGCGCCAGACAAAAATTCAGAAGCACGGCCGGACAGGTCGGCTCAAGTGCCAGTGATCTGACCGCACGGGCGCGCCAGTCGGCGCAGGATCTGCTGCAGCGCGAACCTCTGGCGATGGCTGCGGTGGGCTTTGCAGTCGGCACCGCCATCGGCGTGATGCTACCCCACACCGCCACGGAGGACGAGCAACTTGGCGCCTACCGCGACAAGCTTCGTGACAGTGCCGAGGACGTCGTCGAGAAGGGCCTCGACCAAGCCAAGCAAGTCGCCGCCGAAGCCTACGAAACCGTAAAGGAAGAGGCTGACCGACAGGGTTCCAGCGGCGACGCCGACACCTTGGCTGGCCGCGTCGCCGATGTTGTAAGATCGACTGCAAGCAAAACCGAGGAGGCCATTCGCGATCGCTTGCCGGAGTCGGACGAGTCCCCCTGAACTGCACAATAACGCCGGGGTCGGTCGTTGGTGGTGAGCCCGCTGCGATCGATGTCTCAACCGGTCCCGAGCCTGTCGCTAGCTGGCAGCATTGGAGCGAACCGTTTGGCTATTTGCAGAGCGCTGCCATCTCGTCTCCACTCAGCCCGAAGCAGCACTGTCCGGTCCCAAATCATCCCGTCGCGGTCGATCCGCCAGGGGTGGTTTGAGGTGGCTACCGGGCACTCCTCTCGGTCAGCCGGGCGCATTAGCTCTTGGCGGTCTCTCCCGCCCCACGCAGTCTGGCGTATTGAAGGTGACGTCGCGCAGGTTCTGCTTTAGCCAGTCGGCCATTTTCTCTTCTTCGCTCAGATTCTGCTGAGGCTTTTGCTTGTTGAAATGCGCCGGCCTCTGCAAGCACGAGCAGGGAGTTGTGGGCGGCGATCTCGTAATTTTCGAATGCAAAGTTGGCGAAGCAGTTCTTGAGGATTTCAGCCGGCTACGGCATGCCAACATCGCCGCAATGCTGCCGACCATTGACATGTCCGTATCCTTCAAAGTGGAGTGGTCCTCACCGAGGCTATCCAGAATGGATTTCAGCCGGGCCAATCTGCCCTTCTGTCTCCCGGATGTACTGCCGCAGCCGGTCGGCGACCTGCGGATAGTTTTCTATCCGGCTGAACTTGAGGCTTCATGATCGACAGTGCCTGGTTTTCCATGGCGGGGGCGTTGCGGAGCCCGACAATGAAGATTAAGCGGGTTTCGGAATTGACATCAGTGTCCATCGGATTTCCTCGCCGGTGGATCTGACCTCCAGACCTTGGCTTTGAAGATTTGTTCCTAGCGAAGGTGTCGAGGCATAGGGCTTTCGCGCTTACTCCGGCTTTGTAAGAAGTGCAGCACAAACATCCCTCACGACTTGCAGCAGGACGTCGAAAGCGTGGCCGATATGCAGACGCTCGAGCGGCGTGTGGTAGTCTCGTCCCCACGGGCCGATATTGATGGTGCGAATGTTGGCCAGCCCACCTGACTTCCGCCAGCGAATGCCCTCCCGCCACATCG
This sequence comes from Mesorhizobium sp. M0145, assembly GCF_040322355.1. Taxonomy (NCBI): domain Bacteria; kingdom Pseudomonadati; phylum Pseudomonadota; class Alphaproteobacteria; order Hyphomicrobiales; family Phyllobacteriaceae; genus Mesorhizobium; species Mesorhizobium sp. M0145. The sequence goes on along the minus strand of NZ_JAMYTK010000009.1, from coordinate 41,609 downwards.
GCGTGTTGCGGGCGACGACGTCGAGACCGGACTCGGCGGCCTCGCCAAAGAAGCTCATATCCGAGATGCCGGCGAAATAATCCGCACAGCCGATTGCTGAGCCATAGCGGGCGCTTGCGCCGGCGGTGATGTCCGAGACTATGGCGCGCAGCCTCGCCGCTGCCGGCTGCTCCGAAAGGGTCGTCGGCAGATAAGGTATCGAGCCGAAGCCGGTGACGATTGCCGGTCCCAGCAAGCGGCTCAATCGCCATGCCTCCTCGGTGACCAGCCGGCATTGCTCCGGCAGAGGGAGATCGCCAGCGGCAAGGGACGCTCCAACCGCGCCAAGCCTTGATCTTGCTTCCGCACCGAGACGGTCCAGCACTGCCTCGTAACGATGCAGGGGAATTGTTTCGACGAGATCAATCGCGGCGCTGCCGTGGGAGCGCCGCCGCCGCTTCAGCTCCGTCAGGCAGGCAGAAACACCATCTGCGCAAAGCCGATCGAAACCATCAAGCACCTCATTTGGCGTCCAGCGATAGCTCAGCACGTTGAAGGTGGCGAACGCCGTTGCCGGCGTTGTCACATCATAGCCGGACTTGCCGTCGCGGATGCTGAGCAGACTCGGCGGCGTGCCCTGAACGGCCTGGGAATCGTCGGTAAGCTCCGATGCCCTTCCACCCGGGCGGCTATTGCGGCGGTAACCGCTGCGGCATTCAGGCCATTCAGGGGAAAACCGCTATGCGCGGGAACTCCGACGACGTAGGCGGTCGGAAGCAGCTTGCCCACCGTTCCGAGCGCGATGATGCGACCCTTGCTGCCGTCCCCGTCGTCGGCGGTCGCATCGAGATTGATCGCCGCCAGAATTTCGAGCCCGCGCTCGCCAGCAATCGCGGCAGCGCCTGTGCCGCCTTGCGCGCTCCGGCAGAATTTTTCTCTTCGTCGGGAACGGCGATGAACAGAAGGTTCCCCGCCGGATCGGGGCTTTCGGCCAATTCGGCGCAGACCGCCAGCCCGGCGGCGAGGCCGGCCTTCATGTCTAGCAGGCCGCGGCCGGCGAGAAACTCTCCCGAGACGAAATCGTCCCGCGCCCGCCTGGCGGCAGGCGCATCGGCCATGGCCAAGGCTTTGCTCAGCGCCTGGGTGAGTTGTTGCGGCTGGGTGGCCAGATCCTCCAGATCGCCATAGTCGCGCGTCGTGACGGTGTCGTAGTGGCCGGTCAGCACAACGGTGGTGCGGCCAGTGCCGCGGACCAGCATCGCCACGCAGTGCCGGCGATCTCCCGGCTCGACCTCTATGGTCCAGGTTTCCGCGTGGCGAAACGCGGTCTCGCGGCGCAACTCGTCGGCCAGCCATAGGCCGAACGCGGCTTCGCCGTCGGTACCGGTGACGCTTTTCCGTTCGGTCAGCGCGATTGCCCAATATCTGGCACGGCCCGCCAGGCGGCTGGTCGCTCCAGTGTTCATCACTATCCCCACGCAAGTGAAAGAACCCGAGCTTAGTGCGGCCAGCAGCCTTCTCAAGCGGCATTTTCCTAGGGCACGCGATCTGTAGCTCTGCAGGCGCCTGTGGGCCGCGACGATCTCGGAACCCTTTTACCGGTGAAGGATGAAGCCTTGTTCGCGACCTTCGGTGCGCCCGTTACCGCCACAACATCGCCATGCGACAGTCCTACTTTGCCGACCGAGCGAAATTCGAACTTGGTTCTAACGTGGCCCCTGGGCATCGCTCACACCAGCTCGCCATCCGGACGTTGTGTGCAAGTGAGCGACACGCCGGTCCAATGGGACCATTTCTGGTTCGGTGAGCGGGATGTGCAGAAGCGCACCATCCCGCGATTTTGCCAACTCGCGCCGGGCGTTCGCTATGGCCGGTCGGCTCGCCAACCGAGCCGCGACTCGATGCGGCGCGCGCTGGTCTTGACCATCGTAATCAAATCCGGGTTCTTTTGCTTCAGCTTCACGTCCGGGACGACGATCGAGATCGTGGCACGGCAGGCTCCTTGGTTGTCACGGATGGGAGCCGCAATGCAGGCAACTGAAAAGTCAGATTCACCAGCCTGGATCGACAGCCCCTGCTCCAGTGCTGCGGCGGCCGCGCGAGCGAGCACATCCTCGTCCGTCTCGGCGCGTCCAGTCGGAGAGGCGATCGCGGATCGGGCGAAAATTGCGCGACGTTCGGCTTCCGGCAAATGGCCGACGAGCAGCCGGCCCGACGCAGTCCAGTTCAGCGGCGTCCGGGTCCCGACGCGAGATGTAACCTGGAAATGATCTTTGCCCTCTTCCATCGCAAGCACGACCATATGGTCACCGTCACGGCCGCATAGCTGGATCGCCTCTTTCGAACTCTGAGCCAGTTCGTGCATCTCCTGCGTTGCCACGTTGAGCAGGTCCAACGTACGAGCGTAGGTCAGGCCGTACTGATAGAGCCGCGGACCCAGCCAGAGCAGACCGCCGTCCTTGCGGTCCAGCAGTTCCTTTTCGACCAGATCTTCGACGATGACGTAGATCGTCGACAGGGGGGCGCCGATGTCGTGCGCTATCTCATACGCCGTTGCTGGCCGCCCCTGCTTTTGCAGATAATCGAGTATTTGCAGCGCACGGTCGATACCGCTGGTGCGCGAGCGGCGGGGTTCCCGTGCGCCTTCGGCGGGGTTCAGGTGCAGGTCGGGCGCTATCGTGGGCATGGCATTCTCGGGACTGGTTTTGCTTGCACTGTAAGGCAGCCGGGGCATTTACCACAGCCACCCTCAATCCGGCCAGTTGAGGATCGCAGCCTCGCGGGCCATGAGACGCTCGTTCCATGGTGTGGCGATGATCGCATTCGACTTGCGCGCGCCATCAAGCTCCTCGGCAAGCCGTGCCGCCACGACGAATTCTTCGTCGGGATGCAAATTGCATGGATCGAGGAAGAAATAGCCGTGCTCGACCTCATAGTCGCGGACGACCACCGGCGGATTGCCGGTTGCCATCCGGTCGGCCAGATCCCAGGCCGTAATGCGGGCTTGGGCGGCATTCACCCACACCTTCAAGCGATCGAGCGGATTGCTGGTCGGGTCGGGTACGATAGCGGCGGTGACGCCAGGCCGCCCCTCGAGCGCTTGCGCCCAGCAATCGAGCGCTCGGCGTTCGCGAGCGCGGATACCGTCATGGTCACGCGTTTTCCAGGCCTGGAGAGCAGCGAGCGCACCGACGATGCCTTCCTTGCCGACTTTCATACCGCGCCCGATGCCTCGGTTCTGCAGATAGGCGTCGCGCACCCGCGCCTTCGTGCCTGCGACGATGCCGGATGTCGGGCCGCCCAGGAATTTGTGACCCGAATACAGCACCAGATCGGCTCCGCTGGCGAGAAAGCCCGCCAGGTCGTATTCGGACGCTGCGTCGACGATGACCGGGACCCCGCGTGCATGGGCGGCTTCGACGAACATCTTCAGCGCGATTTGCCCATACTCTACGACATGGTGTGACACGACATAGATTGCTGCAGCAGTGCGCTCGGTGATGGCGCCTGAGAGCTGATACGCCGAGGCGCTGGTCGCCTGACCGACCGGCACGACCTTGGCGCCGGCGAGACGGATCGCCTGTTCGATCGGTGCGCCGTAGCTGACCATGTGGCCGGACTGGATGACGACCTCGTCTTTCAGTCCCGCGGCATCCGGCAGCCGTTCGATCGCAGCAAGGTCCGAGCCGGTCATGCTGGCCGCCACGGCCAGGCTGATTGCCGCGGAACAGGAGGCGGTGATGAAGCCGGCCTCCGCGCCCGTCAATTCGGCGATCACGGCGCTGGCCTTGCGGTGCAGATCGGCCATTTCGACAAACTCGGTGAGAATGCCGGACACGGCCTCGACAGCCGCGGGAACGACAATGGAGGCGCCGAGCGAGGTCATCGTGCCAGAGACGTTGATGACGGGCCTGAGGCCCAGATGGCTGCGGATGTCGTCGACAGGCATGGTCTTGTGCTCCGGCTATTCGTGATCCGATCAATCAATGGCGATGACGGCTTCGATTTCGACGGTTATTCTTCCCGGCAGTGATCCGTGGCCGACCGCAGAGCGGGCATGAGTGCCGCCCTCGCCGAAAACATCGATGAGTCGTAGGGCGTGCTTTCGGGTCGCTTCATGAGCTCGGAAAAAGTCATACACAAACTCCAATCAGATCGTTTTTTCGTTGTGCCGGATGCAGGCGACGTGATGTCCGTCGCCGATATCGTCGAGGGGCGGAATGATTCCGGCGCAGGCGGCAATTGCCTCCGGACAGCGGGTGCGGAAGACGCAGCCGGAAGGCGGGTCAATCGGGCTTGGAATGTCACCGTGCAAGGCGACGTGGGTGCGCCGGCGAGTCGGGTCGGGCACGGGTGCCGTCGCCAGCAATGCCCTGGTGTATGGGTGCCGCGGCGCGGCGTAGAGAAGACGGCTCGGACCACGCTCCATGACGCGGCCGAGATACATCACCACCACTTCGTCGCAAAGGTATTCGACCACCGAGAGATCATGCGCGATGAACAGCAGCGTCAGGCCGAGCCGCTTTTGCAACTCACCGAGCAAGTTGAGCACCTGCGCCTGCACCGACACATCAAGCGCTGAGACCGGCTCGTCGGCGACGACGAATTCCGGCTCGACGGCGAGCGCGCGCGCAATGCCGATGCGTTGGCGCTGGCCGCCGGAGAATTCGTGCGGGTAGCGCGCGGCGTGATCGGGCGATAGGCCGACCAGCGTCAGCAGTTCGGCGACCCTGTCGGCACGCCGCTTGCCTCGCGGAAAGCCGCGTGCGTCGAGTGCCTCGCCGATGATGGCGGCGATACGCATGCGCGGGTTGAGGCTGGAGAATGGATCCTGGAACACGATCTGCAGCTTTTGCCGGTAGCCGCGCATTTCACGTGCGGACAGCGAAAACAGATCGACGCCGTCGAACAGCGCCTTGCCTCTGGTCGGCTCCACCAGCCTGAGCATGGCGCGCCCGACGGTGGTCTTGCCGGAGCCGGACTCGCCGACCAGCCCGACCGTCGAGCCACGTCCGACATCGAAGCTGACATCCTCGACAGCATGAATGATGCGGCCGTTGCGGGCGGGAAAATGCTTTGTCAGACCCTGCACGCTGAGCAATGGCGCAGCCTCCGCACGATCGGCCATCACCGCGGCGCTCACAGCTCTGCGCTCCTGATGCAACGGGAAGCGCCGTGCGGCCCTGCCGGGATCAATGGCGGGGGCGCCGCCCGACAGGGCGCAATAGCGAAGTCACAGCGCGGTTCGAAGGCGCAACCCGGGGGCAGTGCGGTGATCGGCGGCACGCTGCCGGGAATGGAATAGAGCGCCCGGCGCTCGCCGTCGTCACCGATGTCGCGCGCGGCATTGGGCGTGCAGGCCAGCAGCCCCCTCGTGTAGGGATGGCGCTGGTGCGCAAACAGGTCGTTGACTGGTGCCTGCTCGACGGCACGGCCGCCATACATGACGACAACATCATGGGCGATCTCGGCGACGACGCCGAGATTGTGGGTGATGAAAAGGATCGACATGCCCATCTCGACCTGCAGGCGACGCAAGAGATCGAGGATCTGCGCCTGGATGGTGACGTCGAGGGCGGTAGTCGGCTCGTCGGCGATCAGCAGCGACGGATTGCAGGCGAGTGCCATGGCGATCATGACGCGCTGGCGCATGCCGCCGGACATCTGATGTGGATAGTCGTCGAGCCGCGAGACGGCGTCCGGAATCTCGACATGCTTCAGCATGGCGAGCGCACGGCTGCGCGCTTCCTGCCGGTTCACCGGCTCGTGCAGCACGATCATCTCGCCGATCTGGTCGCCGACCGTGAAGAGCGGGTTCAGGCTGGTCATCGGCTCCTGGAAAATCATCGCGATTTCCCGGCCGCGTACCTTGCGGAATTCCTTCTGGGTAAATCCGGCGAGGTCGTGCACATGCTCCTGCCGGTCGCGGAACAATATCTGGCCGCCGGCGATTCTTCCGGGCCGTGACAGCAGGCCCATGATCGACAGGCTGGTCACCGACTTGCCGGAGCCGGATTCTCCGACCACGGCCAGCGTCTTGCCGTGCTTCAGGTCGAAGGTGACGCCATCGACCGCCTTGGCGGTAAGACGGCGGGTCTGAAACCAGGTCCGTAAGTCCCGAACCGACAGGATGACGTCGCTGGCGATCGAGCCGCTCATGATTTCCACCCGCAATGCGGACAGACGGGCACACTGCCCGCAGAACCTTCCGGCGGCAGGTGGCGGTGGGCAACGATCGCCTCGGCACCGAGGACAGCGTAGCGCGGCTCGAATAGCCGGTGCAGCGTGCTTGTCGCCCCTTGCGAATCCTTCACGGTGAGTTCGGCCTCGACGAGGTCGAACAAAGTGAATTCCGCTGGCCTGCCCTTTTTCAGCAGCCCGTTGGCGGGCAACCGGATGGCGCGGCGCGGCGCCGTCGTCGAGGCCGTGACCACATCCTCGAATGCCATGCCGAGCGACAACAGCTTCGACATGGTGGTTGCCATATCCCACACCGCGCCGTCGAGCGAACGGTTGTGCAGGTCGGTCGAGATCGTCTTCGGTGGCAGACCGCGCTCTAGCGCCGCCTTGGCGACATCGAAGGAGAAGGAGGCGCCGCCGTGGCCGACATCAAGCACAATGCCGCGCTGCGCCGCATCCTCGGCGAGCCGATAAAGATCGTCGTCCTCGATGATCGAGCCGCCGGCCTTGCCATTGAAGCAATGAGTGACGATGTCGCCTTCGCTCAGCAGGCCGAGAACGTCGTCATAGAGTGGCGGCGGCTCACCAACGTGCACCATCAGCGGCAGCTTGAGGATGCGGCCGAGCTTCTTCGCCAGCCGGACCGGCGTCAGACCCCAGCCGCCGGTAATGACGTGGCTGGCGCGCACCTTCAGTCCGACGATGACGTCGCGGTGGGCCTCGACGGTGGCAATGGTGCGGTCGATATCGATCGAGCGCATGTCGATCAGCTCACTGACACGGTTGCAGGCGACGAGACCGATCGAACCTATGTTCAGGAACGCGTATATGTTCTCTCGCGCCGGCTCTATGATGAACTCGCGAAAGCCGTGGAAATTCGCTTCGCCGGCCGAGCCGGCATCGACCATCGTGGTGACGCCTCGGGTGGCGCCACATTGCTGCGGCCGCAGCGAAATGTCGGTGCCGCCGTACCAGACATGCACGTGGAGGTCGGTCCAGCCGGGCGACAGGAACGCGCCATTGGCGTCAAGCATCTTCACATCGTCACCAACGACGATCGTTGAGCCAGTTTCGGCGATGCGGCCATCCTTGCCGATCAGCACGTCGATGGTCTGGCCAAACCCGCCGCCGAAGCCGACTGGTTTTGCGCCCTTGATCAACAGCGGCCTTTCGGATTGGGAAGAGCGATTGCCGAACATCAGATGTCCTTTGCCAGACGAGGATCGAGAAGGTCGCGCAAGCCGTCGCCGACGAGCTGCAGTGACAGCACGGTGACGACGATGGCGCTGCCGGGAAACATCATGATCCAGCCGGCCTGATCCATGTATTGACGGCCGGTGGCGATCATTGTGCCCCAGGTCGGGATATCGGGCGATATGCCGACGCCAAGGAAGGACAGACCGGCCTCGGCCAGGATGGCGTTGGCGAAGATGAAGGTTGCCTGTACCAGCAATGGAGAGGTGACGTTGCGCAGGACGTGGCGCACCAGGATAACCGGCGTCGGCACGCCGAGTGCGCGGGCCGCCTCGACATAGGGGAGTTCGCGAATGACCAGCGTCGAGGCCCGCACGACGCGTGCGAGCCGCGGCGCATAAACCACGCCGAGGGCGACCACGACATTGAAAGCGGTGGCGCCTAGTGCCGCCACGAGCGCAATTGCGAGCAATATGTCGGGAAAAGCCATCATGGCGTCGATCAACCGCGACACCGGCGCGTCGAGCCTTCTGAAGAAGCCGGAAGTCAGTCCCAAAACGACGCCGATGATCGAGGCGAAGATCACGACAGCAAAGCCGACCGTCAGCGAAGTGCGCGCGGCGTAGAGCATGCGGGTAAAGATATCGCGCCCGAGATCGTCGGTGCCGAACAGGTGGTCGAGGCTCGGCGGATGCAGCCGGCTGGCAATGGAGAGCTTGGTCGGTGCGTAGGGGGCGATGACTGGCGCGAGGATTGCGGCGAGCACGATGACCATCATTACGGCGATGCCCACCGCCGCCGTCGGCCGGGTCATCAGCCGCGAGAGGATATTTGGCTCTGCCTGGAGCGGCACCGAGATAGCGGCCATCAGTAGCGAACCCTCGGATCGACAGCCAGATAGAGCATGTCGATGGCGAAATTGACCAAGACGTACAGCCCGGCAATGACCAGCAGCGCGCCTTGGATAACCGGATAGTCGCGCCGTAAAACCGCCGAGACGACCAAGCTGCCGACGCCGGGCAGGCCGAACACCGTCTCGGTCACCACCGCACCGGAGATGAGCAGTGCCGCGGTCAGGCCGATGACGGTGAGGATGGGGATCAAGGCATTTCTGAAGGCATGCTTCAGCACCACACGCCATTCGCTCATGCCTTTGGACCGGGCGGTCCGCACATAGTCGTCACTGAGCACGTCGAGCATCGAGGCGCGAGTGAAGCGGGTGATCAGTGCCGAGCTTATGAGACCGAGCGCCAGCGCCGGCAGCACCAGATGGTCAAGCCGGTCGGCAAACGAAGCTCCCGGCCCTCCATAGCCAGATGTGTCGAACCAGCCGAGCTTCACGGCGAAGAACTGAATGAACAAAAGGCCGAGCCAGAAGCTCGGCACGCTGGCCGCGAACATGGCAATCGTGGTTGCCGCCTGGTCGAAGATAGAGCCGCGCTTGTAGGCCGACAGGATTCCGACCGGCAGCGCGATGAGCGTCGCGATCGCCAGGGAAAAAACGGTGAGAAAGAATGTCGGTTCGGCGCGTTGGGCAAGCGCGGTCGTGACCGGCTCGCCCAGGAAGATCGACTGGCCGAAGTCGCCTCGGACGACATCGAGAACGTAGCGCCCGAACTGTTCGAGGATGGAGCCGTCGAGGCCGAGCTTGGACCGCAGCGCGGCTATATCGGCGGCCGTGGCGTCTGGACCCAGCATGACCGCCGCCGGATCGCCGGGCGTCACCCGTACGATGACGAACACGATCGTGACGACCAGCGCCATGACGACGATCATGCCGAGAAGTCTGTTGAGGATTGAGCGCAGCATCGGCCATCTCTGAGCAATCATCGAACGGTTTGCCGGGCGCCGGCTTTGTCGGCCGGCACCCGGCCGCCTATCCTTGGGTTGAGGCGGAAGGTGGAAGGAGCCGTCTCAGTTGCCTTCCAGATAAGCGTTCCAGAAATAGGGCCATGGCGCCGGCGTCACGCCTTTCAGCTTGGGGGCCTGGGCGGCCAAGGCGTTGAAGTCGCCGACCTTGAACGCTGGAACCTCGTCGTAGATCGCCTTCTGGACATCTGCGAACAGCGCGACGCGCTTGGCCGGATCGGCTTCGGCGTTGAACGCCTCAAGCACCTGGTGCTTGCGATCCGAAACCCACCAACCCGGCGAGGAATCCGACATTATGCCAGTGAGCGACGGCTCGGGCAGGAACGGACTGTGAGTAATGTAGATGTCCCACAGCGCCGGGTCGGTGCGGTTCTTGGTCAGCGTCGCCCATTCGACCACATCGAGCTGGACCTGGAAGCCGGCGGCTTTCAGATACTCGGCCGCGACCTGCGCCATCTTGTAGTGGAACTCGTACTGGCGGCTGGTGAGGATGCGCAAAGGCTTGCCGCCATAGCCGGCTTCCTTCAGCAGCGCCGCAGCCGCTTCGGTGTCGCCATCGGGCTTGTAGGGCTCGGTGCCGGCGTCCGTGTGCCAGGCAAAGCCTTGCGGATACATGTCGCCGTCGGCTGCGAAGAAGTCCTTCGATCCGAATGCGGCGAGCAGCATGTCGTTCGGCGCCAGCGCCGCTTGTATCGCCTTGCGGATGCGAATGTCGGAATTCAGCCCCTGCTTGGTATTCAGCACGAATACCGGCCAGCCGAACGGCTTCAAGATGACCGGCTGGGTCTTGCCACCCGACATTTTGTCAAAGGACTCGACCGGCAACGAGTCAACATAGGCGAACTGACCGGAGACAGCGCCTTCGACGCGCGTGTTCGCGTCGGGAACCGGCACGAAACGGATTTCGTCGAGATACTGTTTTCTGGCGCCACCATAGCCGTTGGGTTCGCCGTCGCGCGACTTGTAGCCGTCGAACCGGGCAAGCTGGATGTACTGGTCAGGTTTGCGTTCCTTCAACATGTAGGGGCCGGTACCGACGACGCTGGTCAGCGGCTCCTGTCCCACGTTTTCCGACGGGATGATGATCGCGGCGGCATTGTTCAGCGACAGCAGCGACAGAAGCGGCGCGAACGGCTTTTTCAGCGTGATTTTGATGGTGTTGTCGTCAACGGCGTCGACCGCGGCGATGACTTCGGCTGCCTGCTTGCCGCGCGTGGCAATCTTCATCCAGCGTTGCAGCGAAGCGACCACGTCGGCCGAATTCATATCGCTGCCGTCGTGGAACTTTACGCCGGCTCTGAGCGGGATGGTGTAGGTAAGGCCATCCGGCGAAATCTGTGGCATGTCGGCGGCCAACAGCGGCGTGATGCCCCAATCCTTGTCGAAGGTATAGAGCGTCTCGTAGATATGCTGCGTGACGATGCCAACCAGATCGGCGGTCGAGGTCATCGGATCGAGCGTCGGCGGCTCCCCAATGGTCGCCACGTCGATCACTCCACCTTTAGCGGGCTCGGCCCAGGCAGCGCCTGTCGCCGGCAGCATAAGCGCGGCGAGCGAAGCGACGATTTGCAAGAAACGCTTCATCTTGGTTCCCTTCGCTGTATTCCATAGTAATGGAATTTGTATCCTAGTTACGGATCAAGTAAACGCATCTGGATATGGCAACGTCAAGCTTTTTTCGTCGAGCGGAAGCTCCGAAACCAAGGGTTCGCAACGAACTCGGTAGACGTGGAACCCCGTCCTGCCGTCGGTCGGCCAGGATGCGGCGCTCAGTGACAGGTTCCCGCACCAGCTCTCTGGCGGATCAGTTCCGGAACCTTATACCGCTACCGAAGGTTGATGTACCGAGCTGGGCGAATAAGCCAGAAGCCCAGCCAGAGCGGCAGATAAAATGAATGAGCTCAATCGAGTACAGTCCGAAATCATCACCGCTGACCTACTCTTCGCGAGGGTCATGCACGACTATGACTACCAAGCTTCGAGGCGCAGTCAGGGCTCTCGCGAAAGGCCGTGGTGGGGTCCACGGTCAGAGGCCATCCCGTCGGCCCTGCTGTCGAGGTGCTTCGGAGCGTTGGATCAGGCAAGCTCTGACTTGAGCACGATCATTGCAAGCTCGCGCCAAGCTCGACATTAGGCCAAGGCAGCGCCCGTGCATCCACGTCGGTGATCAGCATATGACCCGGCGACACTGTGATCGAGATCGCGAGTTCGGCACGAGCAAGAGCGTCTTGGGCGGTCAGGCTGCTGGCCCAGAATACAGGCACCTCCCCTTCCAAGACTTCGACGGCATCGCCCCAGTCGGGAGCCATCAAATTTCGGATCCCGATCGTCGTGGGCTCGCCGACATGGATGGGGGACCCGTGCGCATGCGGAAAACGCGCGGTGAGCGCGCGAACCTTGTCGACGTCGCTATGCCTTATCGGGCGCATTGAGACGACCATTTCGCCACCGAACGGTCCGACTTGAGACGTCTCGATCTTGGTGCGGAACTTGGGGGCGGTTTTTCCACGGCCGATGCGCCGGAATTTCACGCCCTTTTCGACAAGTGCGCCCTCGACGGTGAGCGAACTGCCGAGCGCGAAAGCCGCAAAGTCATCTCGCCATAGGTCGATGATGTCTGTGGTCTGCCGGATCATCTCGCCGAAGTAATAGATGCTGTACTGTGGCGCATCGGTACGGATATCGATATCGCCCAGCGCTGGCAGCAATGGGCTGCCCGCACGGCTTACGCCCACCAAAGGGCAGGGTTTCGGATTGCGGACGCAAAACTGATGGAAATCGGCGGCAAAGCTGCGGGGCACAATCACGACGTTGGCCTGGAGCTTGCCGCGCGCAAGCCCTCCCGTATGCCCTTCATAGGCACCCATCCTGACGAGCCTGCGTAGCCTGTCCGCATCGACCATTCGCAAATCCTCGTAGATCAATGAAGTGATCGGGCGAGCCATGGCTTCCAACGGATATGCACGTTTCAGAGACACGTCGAGAGCGCGTAAGATCATTGGCGGGTCGGTCACTTGTCAAATCATCAGAATCTTTCCTCATCGATAAATCGTATTTATTGGCCGGCGAAGGATGGCGCTTTTTATTAGCTTTTGCTCATATTTATTCTCATTGACACTCGCGGCAGCCGATCGCTTCTATCTGTCGGCTTGCCTCATGCAGGAAACCAAGATCGCGGTTCATGTAGAAGAGCAGGAAAGCCGCATAGAGTACAAAGACGAGACTGAACACCAGCGTCTTCACGACCAGCGACAGTGCAAAAACATTCAGGTGCGGAGAGGCCCGCGCCAGGAAAGCCAGCACAATGTCGGACAGGAGCATGCTGATGATGAGTGGGAAAACGAGGGTCAGCGCCATCGCCACGATGCGATGCAGCAGACGCAGGAAAATTCCCGCAGCATCCTTGCTGAATACAGGCAGAAGACTGTCGATCGGCCACAGGCCGTAGCTCTCGTAGAGACTGGTCAGGGAAAGCTGCAGGCCGCCGGCAGCCAGGTAGATTGTGACCATGATGACCGCGAGCAAGGTGCCGGTAGCACTCGTCTCGTGCGTCATCATAGGGTCGATCAGCGTCCCCATCGTAGAGCCCCGCTGCAGGTCGAGGATGTCACCGGCAGCCTCTGCTGCCCAGAACGGTATCCCCATACACAGCCCGAGCGTTACACCGACCACAACCTCCTTGAGAATGTAGGCTGCGATCATCGTGGTCGTGACGTCGCTGTTCGTCAGCTTGCTCACGATCATTGGAAAGATTGGAACTGCCAGCGCCAATGCCACGCCATTGCGCAGAAGCCCTGATAGCGGCACACGCGAAAACAGCGGCATCAGAAGCATGAAACCACCCACGCGTGCGAGCGCGAAAGCGCCTGCCAGGAGATAGACCTGAAGGTCTTTGACAGATGCGAAGAGTGGTTCGACCGGCACCTGCGTGCCTCAACGTGTGACGACGGGGAATTCGTCCAGAGCCGTCGATGCCTGCTGCGCGATCTGCTGGCCAAGCACAGGACCTAAGACGATGATGACCAGCAGGATCACGACAAGCTTGATCGTCTGCGGCAGCGACTGGTCCTGAATCTGTGTCAGCGCCTGGGCAAGGCCGACGAGGATGCCGACCGCCAGTGCCGCAATGATCGCTGGGCTGGACGCGAACAGCACCGTCAAAAGCGCGCTTTGGACCTTCGCCAGGATGAAGTCATTGCTCATGCGTACCCGCCGTGTCGTCAGCCGTAACTCAGGATCAGGCCATGCATCAGCCGCGACCAGCCATCTATGGCGACGAAAAGGAACAGTTTCAGGGGAATCGAAATAAGGACCGGCGAGACCATGATCATGCCGAGCGTCATCAGGATATTGGCGACAACGATGTCGATGATGAGGAAAGGAAGGTAAAGCAGGAAACCGATCTCGAAGGCTCGGGTAAGCTCGGACGCAACAAAGGCCGGAACAAGAATCGAGAGATCGTCGTCCTTCAGGTTCTGCCGCGCCTGTTCCGGCCAAAGGCGGCTCGTTCCATCGAGAAAAAACTGCCGCTCCTGCGGCTGAGTGAATTTCATAAGGTGTCGCTGCAGTGGTTCCCTGACCAGTTGCGCTGCCCTGGCGAGGTCATCGGTCGTCTGGAACTGAACTTGCCCTTCTTGAAGTCGGCCAGACATCTCGCTCAGCAACGGTGTCGTGACATAGACGGTGAGCACAAGCGCTATGCCGTACAGCACCAGATTGGGTGGCATCTGCTGGACGCCGAGTGCATTGCGGATGAGAAACAGCACGACCGAAATCTTCAAGAACCCCGTCATCGTGACCACCGCCAGAGGCAGCAACCCGACGAAGCCGACGGCGATCAGAATACCAAGGAGATTGGGCGAATTCTCAAGCATTATCGAACATACGAAGGATCCGCACGCCCAGGCTTCCCCCAATCCGCACGATCTCGCCAATGCCAACACGTTTACCGCTGGCGATGATGTCGACAATCGCCTCCGTTACATCGGCGAGCGGAACGATGGCGCCGGGCGCAAGCTGCCTCACCTCTCCGAGAGGCATTGCCGTGCGGCCGATTTCGAAAGCGAGTACAACCGGCAACTCGTCCAGAGTTGACTCTTCCAAGGTCTGGCCAACTGACGGCGGCGAGTTCTGATTCATGGTCCACTCCCAATTGGATCCGGCGACGGGGGTCGGCGCGGCAAGCAATTGCGGCCCGGCGGCAGTCAGGGCCACCGATGCATAAAGGTGCTCGGCAATGATGAGTGCCGCGTTGCGTTCTTCCGCCTCATTCCTGAAAAGCACCACGTCGCCAGCCTGGAGGCTTTTCAGCTCGCCAAGGGTTACTTTGAGTGCGCCACGCCGAAGGCAGATCGGCAAAGGAAATTCGGCCGGGATCGGCGGTCTGGCCTTGGCGATCTCGTCAAAAAGACGGCCGATCCGAACCGCCAGGCTGGCGTCACTCGTGTTCAAGACGCAGTCAATCGTCTCCTGGCTGTCGGTCAGGACAAAAGCCAACGGGGTCTCGCCCGAAACCGAAACTGCTTCTGTTTGTGTGACCGAGGTGAGCGCGATACTGTCGCCCAGCTTGGCCTCAATCCATTCGAAATCCTCTTCAAACGCGGATTCCAGCAGCAGTGCGGCGTGAGCGGAGGCCAGCCGCTTCATGTCGACCAGTTCGTCTGCCCTGGCGAAGCCTCGTTCGACCACGGAAAGCGGCAGGCGCAATTTGCCCATCGTGTCTCCGACGGAGAACGCAATGGTGTACCACCGCTGGTCCGCAGGGTTCGGCGCTGGCCAGACGGCGGCAATCGGCACCGCCCTGCCCGCGATCGTGATTTCCGCGTGCGCGCGCCGGTGGTAGAAGGCGTTCAATGCCTCAACGTCGACAGACGCAACAGAGTTCAGCACCAGCCGCTCGCCAACGCTCGACCGTGAGGCCTTGCGTTTTGCCGACTTTACCTGCGCTCTCGTTTTTCCCGACGCAAAGGCTTGGGGCATCACATCCATATTCACGATCACAAAATGGGCTATGTGGGCAGGCGCGTTGGACCGCGCTCTTCCTCCTCGGAAAGCTCGGCAAGCGCCAGGCAACGTCGTGCGGTGCGGTTGATCAGATGCTCCAATACCCCGTCCAGCTTCCTCAGAGCTTTCATGGCCTCACGATGATCATTGCGAGCTGCCGACAGTTCCGCTTGCCGTTGCTGCTCGGCGACGCCGGCCATCTTCTCGTTTTCACGCAATTGCTCGGTTTTTCTGGCGGCGATTTCAAACCGGCCCTGTAGCTGGTGAAGGCTGGCAGCTTTTATCCGATGCCCAATAAGCGAGCCGAACGCTGCATCTTCGGCATCGACCGTGCGCTGCAGGTGCTCCGTGACCGCACTGGCCGCCTGCCGACCCTCCCTCGCGGCCCGGTCCAAAGCGGCGTGCCGTTTGATCACCTCTTCCCTTGCACGGTCCTCACGGCGGCGTCTGAGCTCGCGTAATCGAGTGATCATCTCACGATCTTTCACCGACGATCTCCCGCATGAGTTGGCGTGTCCTCTCCAGGCGCTCATGAGTGGCGGACGCCTGACGCAGAAAGGCGTTGATGACATCGATCTTCGCCACTGCCTCGTCCGCCACGGGATCGCTGCCTTTTTCGAATTCACCGACGCGCAGGAGAAGCTCGATGTCAGCGTAGCGGGCAAGCAGTTCACGTAGGTGGCCGGCGTCGGACCGATGTTCCGGCGCCACAACCGCATCCATGAGGCGGCTTCGGCTGCGCAGGACATCAATGGCCGGGAAATGGTTGCGCTGCGCAAGCTCGCTCGACAAGAAGACGTGGCCATCAAGGAGGGCCTGAACTTCCTCGGCGACAGGGTCCAGCGTACCGTCGCCTTCAATAAGAACGCTGTAGAGGCTGGTGATGGATCCGACGCGACCCGTGCCTGACCGCTCGAGCAGACGGGGCAAGACCGCAAACAGCGAAGACGGAAAGCCGCGACGCGTCGGCGGCTCGCCCGCGGCCAGGCCAATCTCTCGGTGCGCACGGGCAAACCGGGTTAGGTTGTCCATTGCAAGCAACACATGTTTGCCCTGGTCGCGAAAATATTCGGCAATGCTGGTCGCCACATAGGCAGCCTTGACACGCTCAATGGCGGGACGGTCGGAGGTCGCAACAACGACAATGGCCCTCGCCCTGCCCTCGGGCCCGAGCTGTTGTTCGAGGAATTCGCGTACCTCACGTCCGCGCTCTCCAACAAGGGCGACCACCGCGACATCGGCATCGGTGCCGCTGACGATATCGGAAAGCAGGATCGACTTTCCCACGCCCGGTTCGCCAAAGATTCCGACGCGCTGGCCGCGCGCGCAGGTGAGCAGCGCATCGAGCGCGCGTATTCCGAGTTGGATCGGCTGGGAAATCAAGCCGCGCTCCAGCGGAGATGGCGGATAGGCATTGACCGGATAGCTGCCGGTGATGCCGTCCGGCGAAAGCGGCTTGCCGTCCAATGGCTCGCCAAGCGCGCTGATCACGCGACCAAGAAGGCTGGGGCCGACGGGCACCTGCTGGTCTTTTCCGGTCGCCACGACCTCAGTCAGGTTTGAAAGACCGGCCAAATCGCCCAGCGGAACAAGGATCGCCATTTCGTCCATGAGGCCGACGACTTCCGCCTTGGTCACCCTTCCGGTCCTAGGGTCGACGAGTTCGCATATCTCGCCGATACGGGCCTCCTCCACAGTCGCATGAATGACGGTGCCGGCGACACGCCGTACACGCCCCTTCCTGGGCCGGCCGGTATCGTCGCGCAGGCCCGAACGCAAATTCGGAATGATGGAGGCCAGACGGCTTTCGATATCAGCGGCGGGCGCGGTCATCGGACCTCCGTCTTCGGCGCAATCGCGGCAGCTATGGCTTTGAGCTGCGCGTCGATGCTCGCGTCGACGACGGCAAAGTCGGTCGAAACGATGCAGGCGTCCGGAGCCAGCGCGTCATCCGCGTCGATCTCAACCGTCATCGCCAGATCACTCTCGCGCAAGACTGCGTCCAGCTCATCACGAACCCTTTCGATGGACGCGGAATGAACTCGGAGTTTCAGGTACTTGGCGCGGCGGATTTCAGTCACCGCCTGTCTTGCGGCTTTGGCGACAAGCGCGCCGACGTCGAATTCTCCCAGAATTCGCCTGACGATATCGACGGCAAGGCCAATGACTTCGGATTCCAGCCCACCAAAATAGCGATCCACTTTGACCGCCGTCTCGCTGACTAGCCGCGTGGCCTCGGCATCGCCTTGCGTCTTGCCGTCGTGATAGCCCTGCGCATATTCGGCCGCATAGGCTCGCCGAGCCGCGTCGCGCAACTGCTGCGCATCACGCCTTGCTTCATCGAGAAACGCATGCCCATCCTGCAGAGCGCGTACCTCGGCGGCCCGCAGGATCCGAGCGTAGGGACGCCTCAGAGCTTCCGACGCTTTGCCCGATTCGATCATCTCGTCTAGCTCATCGCTCGTCGAACAATCGCGGGGCCGACCTCGGCAAATTGTTCGGCTGACGGCTGGTGGATGAGCTCTTGCGGCACCAGCTTGAGACGCACCCGCATGCTCGTATCGCCCGGCATGATCTGACACCAGGCGCCAAGGCAGCTCAGGCCGTCGCCGTAGACCCGACCGGAAATGTCCTCCAGCGGCCCCAATCGCTCAATCGGGCCGGCCAGATCGCGGTTGGCGAGGGCGAAAGCGCACAGATCAGCCCCAAGCGCCGCCTGCAATGCGGCCGCTTCGCGCCCAACAATGACAGCGGCCAGACTCCCAGCCCAGTAGATCGCGCCCGAGCGAAGTACAAGTTCCTCCAGCTCTTCGCCAGACGACAAGGCGATCGCTCGATCCACCTCATCGGCCGGCTCTTCGACCACTGGAGAGAGCCTATGCCGATCGAGCAGAAGCTTCGACAGTCGCTCCTGCAAGCGTTGCGAGCGCAGCATGCGCTTGCAGGCAGCCTCGCCGATCGCGCCGTCAAAGCACTCCGCGAGCCAAGCCGCATCCACATAGGACGCGGGTTTGGAGATGAATGCCTGCCATTCCGGGCTGGCAGTTTGCTCCGAGCCGGGCTGGGTCATGTTTTCTTCACCGGCATTGCGGCAGCATCGAGCGCGTAGACGCCGGGCCGTCGATACCACTGCATGTAGGCCAACCGACCAGCCAGCACGAATATGGCCGCCGCCATGCCATAAAACAGTGACATCGCGGCGGCGACGCTGTCTGGATGCAGCCACAGGCCGAGGAAGGTGGTGAGACCGGCCTCGCCGGTTTCCTGGTTGGGAGCCGTCGCTGCAACCGGAATGAGGGTGACCGAAACATTGTCATAGGTCAGTCCGGCGATGCCCTTGGCCACCAGCATCTTGACCTGCGGAATGAGCTCATTCATCGGAACGGATGCGCGATGCCGGATGAACACGGAGGCGGAGGACGGTACCAGTTGCTGCCTCAGCGGATCGTTTTCGGGCAGGACGAGATGAACGCGAGCCGAAAGTACGCCGTCGATGTCCGAAATCGTCTGCGACAGCTCCTGGCTCAGACCATAGATCATCGTTGCCCGCTCTTCCACCGGCGAGGACACAAGCCCATCCCTCTTGAACACCTCGCCGAGCGTCTGGAATTCCTGTTTGGGCAAGCCGCTCTCGTCGAGAATGGCCATAGCTTCGGCGAAGCGGCCCTTCTGTACGGAAACCGTCATCTTGCCGTCCTTGCCGACCTCGCGTTGGGCCGGGATTCCGTGACGCATGAGCGTGGCCACGATCTCGTTGGCCTGCCGCTGGTTGAGGTTGGAATACAACTCCACCGAACACGCCTGGAGCACAAGCATACCCATGACAACGAGCGCAACGCGAAACCTGGCGCCGCATCGATCCAATCGCGTTAAACGCCGCAGCGAGGTTGGCATGGGCGCGAACACTCCGCGGCGCTTACTGTTGCTTGATCAGCGTGCTGGTGGACGACGTGACAGCCGTCACGCTGCTCGTAACCACCTCGAGATTGGCGGCCGCCCACATCACCGAAATCGATCGTTCCAGGAGTTGCTCTGCATTCTTGGCTCGGGAGTCTTCGCCTCCCTTGCCGGACAGAGCCATCTTGTCGGCGCGATCCTGCGCGGCGGCCGTTTCAGCACTTTCGGGGGCGTTAGCCTGGCCAAGAGCCTTCTGGACCTGCTGCATGGTTCCTTCCAGCGACTTGACGGCAGAACCGAAAAGGGCCGATGGATCCGTGAACACCCCACCTGCAGCCTTCTCCGTCTCGGCCATGTAGTCGAAGAGTTTGTGCTCGAGGATTGGCTCGGTCTTCTCCGGCTTGAAAGCCTGGCCGCCTATTGCCGGATTGGCGCCGGGCGTCTGCGCCACCTGCTGACCTGCCCGCGTGGCGACATCACTGCGCTCAGGTGTATTGACCTTCGCGGCATCGTGCTTTTCTTGCTTGGCGCCCACCATTCCGTTGCCGGGCTGGGCTGCCGCGCCGACGGTGATTTGCTGCTGCGAACTTATGCTAGTGGTTAAGTTTGCAAGCGTAGCCTCTAGGGCTCCAATCGGTGCGATTTGCAAGAATCTGCCCTCCTGTCCTAGTTCGGTTTGACGGAGGGGACAATCTGCGCCTCCGCCTGCTTTCCGCGGAAAACGCGAACCGACACAGCTTTGCCGGTCTCCTGCTTGGCGCTCGGCGTGGCAGGCACCCCGAGGGTTTTCCTGACGAGCTCGATGTAGGATGGCGGACCCGATACCGAGATGACATCGTCTTGCTTGGAGACCTTTATTGGAAACCGCGGGTCACTGACGCCCAGCCGTGAAAGCCTGTCTTCCGCGCCAGCAGCCATATTGGCATCAAGCGGAATCATTTCCGTCTGGACTTCGGCTTCGGTCGCGACGTTCATGACGATGCCGTCGAAATGCCAGATCAATCCGTATCGATTGCATATCTCTTCGAGGAACTCGCGGGCTGTTCCAACCGGCATGCCGGCGCTCAGGCGCCCCTTTACCAGCTTGCTGACACGCATCGGCACCCGCATGTTGCGGCCGAGCTCAACCAGCGCGTCTGTCACCGACTGATCGATCGTGATGTAGTTGTAAGGGCCAGGGGGCCAGCGCGGTTCGGCAGCAAACGCAGGCTGGGAGCCAAAGCCGAGCGCCAGGACGACGGCAAGCCGGCAGGCCACAAGGGCAGCTCTGCCTCCAGATAACCGATCAGCATGGTTGATACTGGGTCCCGTCACATTGGTCCTATCGAAAGCGACCCACGAGTAATGCCCCGCCTCGCTTGCTTCATAGCTTGTCCGCCGATGTCATTCTATCGTGGACACTCGAAAATGGGAAGTCCAATTGGATTGCATATCAACGACCTGTGCCAAATGTTGCGAAGGAACCGCAAGACGATACAGTGCGGCGTACGAATCGGTTACCACCGGGTTCGGGGTCATTGGTTCAATGTGGAAAGGAGTGGTCTCGGTGACGGCAACCAACAGCCTGCTCGCGAAGTTGGACGTGCCCGCAGGCGTTGCTCGAGGCAAGAGGTTTGCGGCAACGCGTCTCATCGAGGCATTGAGTGCATCCGTTCTGGTCGCGGTGGCGCAGGCCCAATCGAACAGCGGTTATGACCCTAGAAGTTGGACATACGATCAGGGAAGAAATGTACTGGTCTCGCCTGGCGCTTCCGGCCTGACGGCGGGCGGAGAATTCACGCCCGAGGAGTCAGAGATTCCCAGGCAGGTCGTGACATTCAGCGAGGCTCAGCCGAAGGGGTCGATTCTGATCAACACCACCGAGCGGCGTCTCTATTACATGCTGGGGGGCGGCAAAGCGCTACGATACGCGGTGGGGGTCGGCAAGGAGGGGCTGGAGTGGTCCGGTCGCGACACGATTTCGAAAAAGAAGGACTGGCCAGATTGGCGGCCACCGGCCGAAATGCGATCCAGAGAAGCATCAAAAGGCCGTATCTTGCCTGCGCACGTGGCCGGAGGCCCGAACAACCCTTTGGGCGCACGGGCACTGTATATCGGAAACACGCTTTATCGCGTCCACGGCACCAATCAGCCGTGGACCGTCGGAAAAGCCAACTCCTCTGGTTGCATTCGCATGACCAATGAAGACGTCATTGACCTGTATGACCGCGTAAAGGTCGGTGCTCAGATTATTGTCCGGCATTGAATTGTGATCCCTTTCAACATCAAGCAGCTCGAAACCTTTCTACTGGTGGCGACTTTCGGAAGCTTTCGAAAGGCGGCCGAACGCCTGAACACCACGCAGCCCGCAGTATCCAACCGAATTGCCGGGCTGGAAGAAGCGCTAGGTGCCAAGCTGTTCGAGCGGCAGAGCGGCAATGTCAGGCTGACAGCCCAGGGACAACGGCTTCTGCCGTCTGCTCAACGGGTCCTGCGGGTAGCGGAACGGCTGCAACTGACGGCCAGCTCGCTTTCAGAGACGGCAGGGGTGCTTAGGCTCGGGGTTGCCGAAACGATCGTTCACACCTGGCTACCGGATTTCCTCCGGGAGCTGCAAGCAAACTATCCGCTTGTCGATACCGATATCGTCGTTGATGCGACGACCACCCTTCGCAACGAACTCATGTCGCACCGACTCGATCTTGCGGTGCTGATGGGCCCAATTCTGGAACACAGCATCGAGAACATCGAGATGCCGTCCTTTCCGCTCGTGTGGGTCTGCTCGCCGCACCTGAAACTGCCTCCGCGGCGCAAGCTGACGCTGACTGATCTGATGCAATTCCCAATCATCAGCTATGCGCGGACCACCAGACCCTACAGCGAACTTTACCGCAAGCTGACCGGCGAACTGGAAGAGACGCCGCGTATCTTTCCCGCTAATTCGCTGGCCGCTTCCATCAAAATGACACTCAATGGTATCGGCATCGCCTCTCTCCCTGAGGAAGTCGTCCAGGACTATACCGCAAGCGGTAAACTGCGCATTGTCGACTGCGAATGGCATCCGTCAGATCTGCAGTTTACCGCCTCCTATTCCTCCGAACCGTCCAATCCGGCAGCTGAGCGGGCGGCAAAACTCGCCGCTAGTGTCGCAAACGCGTATGCCGCGAGAACCGACAAGGCGCAGGAGTCAATGGACGATAGCCTCGGCCCGCGGTTTCTCAGCCGATCGAGGTGATCGGCAGATAGACGCGGTCGCCTGAGAAGATCACGTCCGGGCTCAGAATATGATCCATGTTGAGCACAACCGTGTCCGCCACATCCGCAGAATGGGTCTTGGCTATCAGGCGAATGCTGTCGCCATCCCTGACCTCGACCCACTGATAACCGTCTTTCTCCAGCGTTGGGTTCGTGCGGCCCTCAGGATTGCTGCTGCCCTCGGCATGAGCCTCGACATAGTCGCCGGAAACCCAGCCGCTATGCATTTCGCCGTCCGGTCCGAAACCTTGGACAGGTATCCAGGTCTCCCCTGACGGATCGGCCGACGGCTTCGCGGTCTGTTGGACGAATGTGCCGGATTGCAGAACGGTTCCCACGGTCGAATCCCCGTCAGGCCGGGTCCGCAAATTCAGGCCATCATCGGTGACCACGACCAGTTGCGGGAAATCTTCCACCGGGGTCTGCGGCCCACCTGGATCATCCGAAGGATCATCGGATTGCTGGGACGAGGCATCGCCATCCGGTTTTTTCGGATCGGGTGGAGGGGGCGTCTTCGCGCCCTCCCAAGGCTCCGCCAGCAGGGCGTCCAGCGAGAAGAGAAGCATTCCAACACCGAAGGTGATGCCCAGAGTCCACCGATCCCATGCAGCCCATCTTTTGTCGGACTTTTCCGCCGCCGCCATATCAGCATCGGTTCGCGGCACTGAACGGCGATTCATCCGGTCCGTCCTTATGGCCGACGCCCAGAATTCCGCGCAGCCGAAGGTGAACATGGTGCCGGCGACTGTGGCGATCGGCGCCGGCCAAGAGTGCACCGTATAGACGGCGCAGCCAAGCACATAGCCGGGTCCAGCCAGATATTCGGCCAGGTTTCGGATCACCGGTCTGCCGGTGAACGACTGCAGCATCGACTTCGTGCCATAGACGATGTTGCCGAGCGTGAACGTGCTGTTGACGACAAGATCCTTACCCTGGATCATCCCGGTCGCGGCACCTGGCGCTGCGGCAATGAATGTGGCTCCGCCGAGCGCGTTGAGGAATCGCCCGAACGGCTTGTGACTTGCGGTTGCGTTGGGGAAGAGCGCTTGCGCGCCGAAAACGATGCCTCGCACGCCAAATGCCACCGATCCGGCGGTGGCGGTCCAGGTTGGCGGCAACGAACTCCACAACATGTAGGAGGTGGTCGACATGCCGCCAAAGGTGGCGAGCGCCTGAGCGTTTTCCCGCATCCTGGCATGGCTGAGGGCCAGATCGACGCTGGTGGCCTGATCTGGCGTCATCGCCTTTTTATGCGTTGCCCGATAGGTCGTCAGTTGCAGCACGGAGAGGGCGTTTGTTTGCTCCGTCGACATCCAGGCAAACTGATTGGGCGTGAACTTGCGCAACTGGCCGGGGCTCAACTCGGCAAGCTGCTTCGGCGTCAGCGCCGCTATCTGTTGCTTCGTCAGCGCCTCGATCTGATGAATGGTCAGAGCGCCAAGCTGCTCCCGCGTAAGCGCCGAGATGTGGTCCGGCGACAGCTTTGCCGTTGTCGCGGGATCGCGTGCTGCGACGAGATCAGGGTCCAACGCCGCGAACTGGGTCGCATCGAGATGGCCGAATTGGGCAGGTCTCATGGCGGCGACTTGTTCCGACGTAAGCGCATTGCGCTGCTCATCACTGAGCTTGGCGATCTGGTCGGGTGTCAGCTTGCGCACTTGCTCAATGGTCAAGGCAGCAAGCTGCTCGGGTGAAAAGGCAGCGACCTGATCCGGTCGCAAACCGCTGATACGGCCAGGGGCAACGGCCTGCAATCTGCTTGGCCTGATCGCCTGGAGCTGTTCGGCACTCAGCGCCCGCAACTGCTTCGGTCGAAGCGCCGCAAGTTGATCAAACGTCAGCTGCCCGATCTGCTCGGGGCTCAGTGCAGCAACCTGCTCAGGCGCCAGCTTGGCGATGTGCTCCGGCTTGATGGCGTGCAATTGCGTGCCGGTCAGTTCGGAAATCTGATCGGCTGAAAGCGCCCTGACCTCCGGCCCGGTCGGCGCCCGCACCGGTTCCGCATATCCTGGTTCCGCGGCGGAGCTCACCGGAAGCTCAAGGCTGACGATCTTTCCGCTGGCAGGGTCAAAAACCGCCCTGCCCCGGTCGGGCGCGGGCGGCCATGTGGCGGCTGTCGGCGTTTCGGCAGCAATGTTCACCGCCTGCGGCGTTTCGCCAGTCACAGCTGGAGCTTCCTCGCTGACCACCTCGGCCACTGGGAGCGGCGGCGCTTCGGTCTGCGCTGGCGTATTGACATCCCAGAACTCGTCGGCCGGCCGCAAGATGACCTGCGGGCGTTTTTGTGTCGAAGTGCCGGGCGCGACGGCATCCTCATTGCGCGTGAACTCACCGACGAAATTCCCGTCCGGATCCATCATCCGCCAGCCATAGACCTCGCTCCATGGTATGCTGCCGTCGATTGCGGTCTCGTCGACGCGGGCCATCCTGTCGCCGACGGGTCGGCCCATTGCCTCGAATTCAGTCGGGACGTGGAGGCGCGGTCTGCTCGGATTCAGCGTGTAGAGATAAGTGTAACCTTGCTGCCGCGCGGCTCGTGACTCTTCCGAAACGAAAGCCTTGGCTCCCGAGATCGACTGGCTCGTGCCGACGAAACGGCCATGGGTATTGCCCATGACATAGCTGCTCAGGGCGATGCCTTGCGGATTGTCCACCCAGATTCCTGTCGGGGGCGGTGGCGAGAAGCCTCCCGCGTCCCTAATCTCGGTTGGCGAGCGGGTATCGGCCCGGAACACAAACGGGCCGACATTGCCGCGCAAGGGTCTTGTAGGGTCGCCCGCGCCTTCGACAGGCTGATTGCCCTCATCGGGATGTCCAAGGCTCCCCGGCACATGGCCGTCGGAAGCACCACGTATCCATGGCAGAACATAGGGCTCTCCGGTTTCCGGATCCCGGAACAGGATATGCGATCTATGCATCAACTCCGGTTCGTCGCCACGCGCCCTGGACCCGTCGGCCGGCGGCACATAGATGTTCTCCACACTCTTCGGCAGCGGCCCGTAGCGGGTTGCCGTCACGGACTGCCCGTTCTCGTCCCTTATCTGGATAGGTCCGCTCCTACGGCTACCCACTTGCGAGGAGAGGAACGTCAGCACGCCATCGGCAACGTTCTGGCGCATGAAGCCGCCATCGACGATTGACGGGCCGAATTCCGTCCGGAATTGCTCTATCGCCGCGCGCTGGTCGGGTCTCGCCTTCTTTTCCAGTTGGCCGAGGAACTGCTCCAGGGAGGCCTTGCCACCCTTCGGAATGGCTATCGCCGCGCCGTCACGCGAGGTTTCTAAGGCATGAGCAAGCCAGGCCGGGACCGTCAGCGTTTCATTCTGTCCATCGGCTCGATCGAAGGTCAGCGTCGCTGTTTCATCCTTGGCGATTGAAGGAGCGATCTTGGCAGCCTTGGACTTGTACTGGATTCTCACTTCAGCACTGAAAGCCACCGCCCCGGCAGGCAGAGGAGGTGTCGACAGTGAAAGCGTGTAGCGCGTCGCCGGCGTGCCGTGCGAACCGTACAGGTTCTGATAGATGTTGCCGGCGCTCGGCATATAACGGGGCTGCGGCGTCCCGTCGGGACTGAAGCGCGCCGGCAGCCACGACTGTACCGTCGATTTCACCTTGTAGGCCGCTGAAGTTGCCGTCCGGTCGGGATTGAAACCCAGCACACCGGGAAGCCTGTTGCGGTCGTTGAAGATGATGTCGACCAGCATCGCCTCGGGATTGACGACGCGTGCCTTCTCACCGGTCAGCAAAACGATGTCTGCCGTGGGCGCCTTGCCCGGTACCGCCGAAAGCCGCAACCCGCTTAGCGTCGGTTCATCAACAAACGAAACTGTGTTCGACGGATCGATCTGACCAGATTTGACGAGGTCGCGGATCGACCGGATGCCATCACCCTGTCCGATTGCTGCGATGAGTTCGGACGCCTTCGCCGGATCCTCGACCGCGAACTGGATCTTCAGGCTTGTCGAGCCGAGAGCGGACTGGATCTGGTCGTAGGTCTGCTTCGACACGATGTCACCCGGCTGGAGCGTGTCCTTGACGGGCATTTCCGGGCGCTTCTCGAAGCCGACGCGTGGCATCTGGTCGACCGCCCCGACATGATTGGCCACGATCGGCAGCCGCAGTCCGACCTTTGTTTCGGTCATGACACGGTCGAACGGAAGCGCACCTTCCAGCTTGACGTGGCCAGCGCTGTTTTTCGCCGGCACGCCAAGGAAATCGTGCTGGCCGGGGGCGAGCGTGACCTCCTCGCCCTTGAGCGAAGGCGTATAGGTCATCTCGATCACGGTGCCTTCGCCGTCTGGCGTCATGCCGACGATGGCAGCATCCAGCGGCTTGGCGCTGTAGCCAGTCGCATCGCTGAATATCGCCTTGGTTGCCGCCGCCGAAAGATCGCTGCTGCGAACCGGGAAAGCCGTCTGATTGGACACCGGCCAGACACCGGCCTGAAGGCCGGTGATGTTCCTGTATTCCCGTGCCCGGTAGGATACGACGCCTTGAGTGCCGAGCGCATCCGTGAATGGTGTCAGGCTGCGCTGGCTGATGCTGTCGACGACCGACCACCCGATCATGCCGACATCGGTCTTTGTCCCAATACCGAAGCCCACGGCCGCGACCGTCGGCGAGCCGATGTCGAAGGCCTGGCCCGTATTCAAGCGCGTCCGGAATGTGACGCCGATGCGGAAGTCGGGCAGTATGTCGCGGAGCGGCGTGCGCGGTATCTGAACGCCATCCGGGCCGTAGCGCTCGGCCAACTCGCGGTTCGAATAATAGCTCTTTTCTGCCTCGTATCGCGCTACAAGCTGCTCGACGCTCAGCCCGTCAAGATAGGCTGAGGGAGTCTTGGCATCCTTGCCACTGGTGTAGATGTGCCCGCTTGTGTCGGGTTCCGGCATGCCGGTGAAGCTGCGCGTCTCCGGATCCCAGACGAGGCGCATCGTGTCGTCTTTTCCTGCCGGCTTGTTCGGCACAATGATGGGATCGCTATCAGCGCGATGCCCTGAATTGCGCCCGGTCGATCCATGCGGATCGCGGCCCGGCAGCATCGTCGGACCGTCACCGCTGGCATCGCTGGTCTTGATCACTTCTCCGGGTATCACAGGATGGTTGGGATCCTGGAAGACCCGCTCCCCCGTCGGCCTGTAAACGCCGTCGGCGCCAATTTCATAGACATTCATCGGACGTCCGGAGGGGCCGGGTTCCAGCGCCGGAGGTGACTGCCGTGGTCCTCTGCCGTCGGACCATGGCGGCGGCTGGTGCGGTCCGCCGCTGCCCGGTGGCTGGTTGGCGCCGGGACCATTGGCGCTTGCCTGCGTGCCCGTTCCAGGTCGCAGTGTCCGCAGACCGTGAATGCCGAGGCCCGTGCCGGCAATGCCGGTGCCAAGGCCCGTAAGCGCGTTGGCAAGCTGAAGACCGTTCATCTGGTCTCCGTTGACGGCGAGATCGTAGGCCGATGTCGCCAGCAAAGGTGCACCGACAATCACGGAGCCGACATCCGCTCCCCACGCCAGCTTGTTCAGGCCGGCGGTCGACTGCATGTAGGTTCGGGTTTCGAGCGCCAGGGGCGAGCTGGACCGTGTTGCGCCTATGCTGCCACGGAAGGCCTGCAGGGCCGTCATTTCCTTTCCCGCCAATCCGGCGGCCGTCATTTCCCTTCCTGCTAATCCAATGGTGCGCAGACCGCTGGAAGCCATGGGCAGAACCGTGGTTGCCACGCTGGCGACATTCATCAGCGACTCGGTATCGTCCCACTCGCCGCCATGTTCCAGATGGTTGACCTGGTTTATGACCGCTCGGGTGCCGAGATAGGCCGCGCCCGTATAGGCCAAGGGTGCTGCAATCGGCGCGGCCGGCGTGAACGACAGAATGGTGGCTATACCCGTCCCGATGCCAACCAGCGGATCGACGACCTTGTCCCAAGCAGAAACATTGCGCGACTTGACGACTTCCAGTTCGATCCTGCCGTCATCGCCGGCCTTCATCTCCAGACCCTTGGGGACGACGAGCTTGCCATCTTCGCCGAACTGGTTGTTGTTGTCCTGGAAATCTCCGAGGTCGTCGAACTTTTTGCCGGTCACATCGACATAGCGAGTGTTGCCGTCTCCGTCACGCACAGCAAACAGCGCGACCTGCTGTGTCCCGACCTCATCGTCAACATAGAAAATCGGCACGCTGCGCACATAAGGATTGTCGCCGCCGATATCGCGGATCTCTTCCGTCACATTCTCGATCGCCTCGCGACCTTCCTCGGTCGAACGATCTATGCCGAGCGTTCTGGCGACCGTCTCCTCAAGGGCCGTGCCGCGCTGTTCACGGAACTCGTTGTCGTAGCCGCTGTCGAGCAGTTGCTGGAACTTCGGCTGATAGATGCCGTCAAGCGTCTGCTGCTCATGCTCGTCTAGATAGGTCTTATCCACCGTGCTGTTGCGGTCAACCAGCAACGAGGGATCGCTGGACCGAAGCTCATGATAGTCGCTGAAGCCTTGCACCAGCCCGCGCAGCTCCTCGGCCTGCGTTATCTGAAGCCTTGTCGCGTCCAGCTTGAGTTTGGCGACCGCTAGTTCGGGATCAACCCAGCGTCCACTGGCATCGTCATCTTTTGTATCCAGGTCGATCCAGACTGCCTTCCCGCTCTGGGTCAACGCATCGATCCCTATCTCGGTGTATGTCTGGGCAACCTCCGGCGCCACCTTGATTGTCTGTCCGCCGACGTTGATCTCGACAGGCTGCACGCCATTGGGCAGCGTGCCTTCAGGAGCATCGACTGTTCCTGGCCCGTGCTCCGTCAACGCATTGTTGAAGTTGGTCTGCAGCGTTGACAGCTCGGAGTTCAGGTCTTCAATGCTGTCGCCGAGCTGCCGATCCAGGACATCGTTGAGATTCTGCGCCGCCTGCGCCTCGCTGGCCCTCACCGCTTCCAGGCCATTTGCCGTGCACACCGGCCCGGTGGAACTGCTGCCGCCCAAAAGCTGCTGCCAGTCCTTGTTGAGTTGCCGATCGCGGTACTCATCCCTGACGTTCGTTTCGCTCAGATTGTAGGTGAGCTGCTGCTCGGTCGTGCCCTCTTCGAACTGGTTGACCACCCACAGCTGGCCGTCGCGGACCTCAAGCTTTTGCGATTGGAAGAGACCCAGATAATCGCCATTGACCCTTTGATGTTTCTTTCCCTGTTCGAACAGAAACTGGTGCTCGCTATTGTATTCGGCGAGCAGTCTCTGCTCGAGGTCCGTCTGCTGCGCACCTACTTGCGTGGCATCGGCATGGGCGTTGAAGTAGCTTTGATAGGCTTCCGCCAATTCGAGCTGATTGCCTGCTGTCGTCTGCAGCGCCTTGAGGTCCTGATATTCCTTCGAGTCGGTCGGAATGCCGTCAAGCTCGGCTTGCCCCACCAGGAAGTCGATGGTGAGCTTGTCGCCCTTGCTCAGATGCAGGCCGACTTCGGAGAACAGCTGATCGACAGCCGCATGATCCGCGAGGCCTTGCGCGTACTGCGTTTGCCGATTGGGACCTGGCTGCCCTTGCGCGGATGCAACGTCTGCATTGGGATCAATCAGCGGCGCAAGTTCGCTCTGCTGGGTGATGGCGTCGGCGAGAATGCGCCCAGCAGTCTCATATTCGTCACGGGCATCCTGCGCGTTCTGCAGCAAGGTGTTGGCCTTGGTAAGCCGCTCCTGCGCATCGGCAAGCGTGCCTTCCGGTTTCTGCGGGGTCCATTGCAGACCATGGGGTGCCAACGCCTCGTTTATAACTGTCTGCGCCCCATCAACAGCATCCTTGTAGGCGGAGTCGAGCATATAGACGTTGAACTGTTCCTGCCGCTGACCGGCCAGAGCTCGCGTCTCTGTAATTTGGGACAGCGCGATGTTCTCAGCAATGATGGCCTGGGCCACCTCGGGATCGACCCAGGTCCAGACGCCATCGATCTTCATCGGCGTCCACTTTCCGCCGGAGGGTGCATTACCCTGCGGCGGATCGCCGAATGGATTGACAACCCTGTTCTCACCGTCCAGCTCGGGCGTGGCGACGGTACCTAGACCATATCTCTCGATCAGGTCCTGTTTGTTTTGTCCGGCTTCTTCTGCCGCGTCGATGAGACTGGGCAAGGCTTCACCCGCCAGCAGCCCTTCGACGAAGGTCTTTACGACCTCGCCCTCTTTTGCCTCCGTGGCATCACTGCTGTTGGGGTTCACCGCCAACAGCGTCCTGGCCAACGCCTCCTGCGTACTTCCTGCTTCGATCTTCAGGTCGGTCCCGGTGGTGTTGTTGTGCAGCGTCATCCTGCCATCAGGGCTCGTGGTCAGCGCATAACCGTTGAAGGTGACTTCCACGGTCATGCGGGTACCGTTTTGAATGGTAACCTTTTCGCCCGGGTGAATGATGTCGGGGTCACGAGGGGAATTGAAGAGCTCGGGGTTCGTTCTCCTCAGATCGTCCAGCGACACGCCATATTGCTGCGCTATCAGGGTCAGGTTGTCGCCTGGCTTGACCTCGTACTCGACGGGCTCGCCGCCATTGATCTCCTCGGTAGTCGTTGTCGTCACCCGACCGTCCTTGTCGGTGACGATCGTGGTTTCAGTTCCGGCCTTCGGATCGACCATTGTGGTTGTGGTCTCGCCCGTTTCGGTGTTGCGAACACTGTTGCGCGTCCTGCCGTTCCCGTCCTCCGACACCGTCGTTTCCTTGCCGTCAGACGTCGTCACGGCGGTGCGCTCATCATGCTGGTAGTCGTGATAGTAGACGGTCTTGTCGCCGGTGTGCGGATCGACGACTTCAACCGACTGCACGTCACCATTGTCGCTCGTCGGTTCGCGCGTCGTGACCTGATAGCCCGCGGCGTTCAGCTCGGCGATCACCTGCTCGTTGGTCAGACCGCTTTCCTGCGCGATTTGCTCGATGCTCTTGCCGTCCGCGAGATCATCCTTGATGCCCTGGGTGGTTGCCCCGCCCGGATCCTGAGATGCAGCCAGGACGGTCTTGTGACCATCTGGACCGTTGACGGTCGTGACCGGCAAGGCCGGCCCGTTCCCGGGTGTAACGGTTTCCACCGAAGCGCCGTTCGGCAAGGTGGTCCGCTCGGTGACGGTTCCGGTGCGCAGATCGTCTTCGTAACGCGTCGTGATGGCACCGGTGTCGGGATTATAGCTGCTGGTTTCCTTGCGCCCGAGCCCATCCCGGATCGGCGTGGTGGTTGCCGTGCCGTTGGGTTGCTCCACGCTCGTGTAGTAGCTGTCGTGCTGGTAGTCGTAATATTGCGTGATGGTGCGGCCGCTGGCATCCGTGATCTTCGTCGTCAGCACGTCGCCATTGCCGCTCGGGTCAGCGGTCGAAACGGTCATCCCGCCGGACCTGAGCGCGGCGATAACCTGTTCGCGCGTCACGCCCCGGGCAGATGCAATCTGGTCGATGCTTTTGCCGCCGGTAACGTCGCTGACAATGTTGCGCGCAGCCGTCGCTTCCGCGCCGTTGTCTTCGGGCGTGCTGCCATCCAGTTTCACCGGTGTCGCGGCCAGCGCGAGATCGGTCTGCGTGTAGAGAGCCGGCGTCACCGTCCTGCCATTGACAGATGTGCCGTTGCTGGCGTTGACGACGTTGACACTCGGCGCTGCCGAAGCCGCAACCGGCGGCGACTGAAGCGAATCCAGTTGCGTGCTCACATGGGCCAGTTCCTGGCGGGCCTGTGCCGCCCAATCACGCTCGCCCATCCTGTTGGCAAGCCTGATCTGCTCCCGCAGCTTGGCAGCCTGGGCCTCCAGCCGCGCTATCTGCGCGGCGTTTGCCTTGGCATTGACCTTTTGCGGCTGGACCGGCGGCTTGGTGGGCGTTATCGGGCGAATCATGAGGACGATCTCCGGAAATCAAGGTTGCCGGCAGCCTGGCTGCCGGCACGCCCGCCCGATCGCAACCTTTCGGATGTTATCGAGGGGGCTTCCAATAGATGCCGAAAGCAGCGAGCTGCTCTTCCGACTGTTTTACCCGTTCTGCGACGTTCGTTTCAGACTGCGCTGCCGCCAATGCCGCCAGAATCTCGACGCCGGCGAACGCCGGCGCCATGCTGCGGAAGAACGACTGTGAATTTGACGTAACGATAATTGTTTCCCGCGCGATCTGTGTCAGCGGCGATACGCTGCTGTCAGTGATCGCCACCACGCCGATGCCCTGCCGAGCCGACTGGCGCGCAACGTCGATCGTCGTGCGCTCGTAGGGCGATAGGCCCACCGCAAGAAGTACCGCGCCGCGTCCCGCGTGCTGGAGGGCATCCAGGCCCGGTCCGGCCATCTCGCCGACAAGCGTCACCTTGCAGTCGGTGCCAGCCAGCAAGGACATGATGTGAACGAAGTGGCTCGCGACCGGATACGCGGCGCGCGAGCCGACAGCGAACAGATCGCGTGACCGGGCGAGCAGACCGGCTGCCGCGATGAACTGCATGGCGTTGCCGTATTCGCCAAGGCTTGAGATCTGGGCGGCGAGCGTGTCGGCAACGACGCCGGCAGTCGAATATCCCGGATCGCCATGCTGTCCGATACCCTGTCGCGCCGGCTCGCCCGCGATGGTCTCGCGCAGCGCGCGCGCATAAAGGCTGCGCATAACTTCGTAGCCTTCAAGACCAATCCATCGCGCCAGCCGCATCATCGTGCTGTGCGAAACGCCGGCCTGGTGCGCCTGCTCGCGCATCGACATCAGTGCGACATCCTTGGGATGATCCAGCACGAAACGTGCGGCGACCCGCAACTGCGGTGGCATAGTCTCGAACCGTTCGACCAAAAGCTCGGCCAAAGGACCTTTTTCCATTCTGAAATACCCCATTCACCCACCCACTAATGTACTCCTTGAACGCCGGTGGCGCAACAGTTGGAACCTAAGTGTCTCAAATATTCCAACTGGACTTTCATTTTCGGCCATGCTGCCTTAAGCTGCCTTCGCAACCCTCCGGACTGCAGCGATGTGAGTCCGGAGTTTGCAACTTGGATAGTCCCTCAAGGAGACAATGATGGCTGCTACCCCTCCCATTACGTCCGGCTCTGCAGGGTCGCCGGAACAGAACCTGGACAAGATGATCAAGCACCAGGAGCGCATGTTTGGCCTGGAGATCACGAAAGAAATCGCCAAATCCCAGCATGACATGCTGATGAGCACCGCCAGGACACTCGGCCAGTCGGCTGAAAAGGCCTAAGGCGTCGGATTCTCGAACCATGCGCCGCCGCAAGCACCCGGCGGCGTACCTGCACGGCGCAATTTTCAGCGCCGTCATCAGGCTGCGTTGGAAATGGACATTCGGCGGGAGATGAAGTGGCATGACCGCTCGTCCTATCAGCAAATATCCGGAAGCAGCAGTGCCGGCGCGCCGACTTCGATCGATCATCGCCCCCTCCCCGGATACCGGTCATTCCATTGCGCTGAGCGTGACTCACGGATTTCACGCCGGCGCCGAAGTCAGTCTGGTCGAGCCACAATATACGATCGGCTCCAGCACTGAGTCGGACATTGTCCTACGCGATGCCGGCATCGCACCGATTCACGCAAGGCTGCGGCGCAAGGGCAGCCAAGTTGAAATCGAAGCCGTCGGCGGCGATGTCATGTTGGCCACGGGCGAGACCATCCATGAGGGACATGGCAGCCGCTGCAGGCTGCCGCTCACCATAAGTGTAGGCGAGGCGCGCATCAAGCTGGTCAGCCTGCAACGCGTACCCAATCGATGGTCCTTTGCCAATCGCCCGCTGCTGGTCGCGAGCAGCGTTCTCTGTGCGGTTCTCGCAATTTCTGTCGCCGCGAACGGGTTCTCTTTCGCCAAGCAAGAGATTGGCGCAAAGGCGTCCTCGCAAGACGGGCAACCAGTCAGAGTGGCTTTGGCCGGTCAGGCAGGGGAAAAAGTCCTGGATGCTTCATCGCCAGCACAAATCCAGACTGCCGCAGAAGTGGAAAGGCAGCTCAAGCTGCGCCTCGAGCAATCCGGCATAAGCACATTAACGGTTCTGGAATCAAATGGACGCCTCGTGGTCTCGGGTATGATCCCGAATGACAAGAGTGATGTCTGGGCACAAACGCAATCCTGGTTCGATCAGTCGTTCGGCGCTCACGTTCCCCTCATGTCCAACGTCATGGTTGGCAATGCGCCGCAGGCGCCGCGGCTAAGGCTGCAGGCGATCTGGTACGGCGAGCGGCCCTACGTCATCGCAACCGACGGCGCACGCTATCACGAAGGTGCATTCACCGACGACGGCTGGGCCGTCAAACACATCGGCGAAACCGAACTTCTCCTGACCAAGGGCGGCGCCACGGTCGCGCTGAAATATCCGTGAACCGCCGGCTTGAAGCGGCACGATTCGACACGGCACGGATTGACACGGCGGGCCGCGAGGCGCGGCAGGCGGAAAGCGTGCGTGGCCAGGCCATCAGCCGGCGACGGACAAACGGGGTCGGCAAAAAAGCAGCCAACGGTGCTCAGGGGGCGAGATCAGCCGCTGGTGCAGAAGGGCCGGAAACGGCGGAATTCCAGGCTTCTCAAGGTGCGGCCGGCGAGTCGCTCGACGAGATACTCGCCCATTTCGTCATGCCCAATATTCCCGAACCGGCTATCCTGCGGCGCTCCGTGCCCATTCTCCAGCACCTCGTAAGACACCTGGTCCCAACCCTTGAGGGTGGGGAGCAACTCAAGACGCTCGCCAAAACGCTGATGGAGGATGAAATCGAACGTCATCGCGATCTGCTTGGTCGCATGCAGGAAGGATCGAACTCTGACTGACTCGCGTGACACCGTGCATCTTTTGCATGTCCTGGGCTATCTCTACGGGTGCCACGGGCAGGCAAAGCGGGGCGCGACCTACCTGCTTATTGCTGCACAGCTCTCGCCGGGAAATGCCGGCGTCCTCAGAACGTTGGCCCACCTTCTCATACTCGATGGCGAGGCGGAAAAGGCGCTTGCCACGATTGCCAGGCTGGAGACCTTGGAAGGAATGGATCATCCGGTGCTTACATTACTGAAGAGCCGCGCCTTGCTCGTGGCCGGGCGAAAGACCGAGGCGCGCAGTGCCTTGCTTAGCTTCCTGTCGCAACGAGGCATCCGATGACCGTCTCGGAACGCCTGATGCAATTCCTTGCCAGGATGTCACGCCGCAGTGATCTGGTCATTGCCATTCTGATGCTCGTCGCGGTGGTAATGATGCTCATTCCATTGCCGACGTTTCTCGTCGACAGTCTCATCACTGCAAACATCGCCATCAGCGTGCTTATTCTGCTGGCCTCATTCTACGTCTCTCATCCGCTGCAGTTTTCGTCACTGCCGTCGGTCATCCTCATCGCCACTTTGTTCCGGCTGGCGATCACGATCACGACCACGCGACTGATCCTGCTCCAGGCCGACGCAGGCGAGATCATTACCGCCTTCGGCACCTTCGTCGTTGGCGGCAGCATTGCCGTGGGCCTCGTCATCTTCCTGATCATCACCGTTGCGCAGTTCATCGTTGTTGCGCGGGGTGCCGAACGCGTCGCCGAGGTGGCCGCGCGCTTCACGCTCGATGCGCTGCCGGGCAAGCAGATGAGCATCGATGCCGAGCTGCGCAACGGCGACATCGACCAGGCGGAGGCACGCCATCTGCGCCAGCAGCTGGAGCGCGAGAGCCAGCTGTTTGGCGCAATGGACGGCGCCATGAAATTCGTCAAGGGAGACGTGATT
Organism: Mesorhizobium sp. M0145; assembly: GCF_040322355.1. NCBI lineage: Bacteria > Pseudomonadati > Pseudomonadota > Alphaproteobacteria > Hyphomicrobiales > Phyllobacteriaceae > Mesorhizobium > Mesorhizobium sp. M0145. The sequence continues at coordinate 5,587 of NZ_JAMYTK010000009.1, read as the reverse complement.
GCAGGCATTGTGATCATTTTGGTCAACTTGATAGGTGGTTTCGCAGTCGGCACGCTGCAGCACGACATGTCGCTCGGCGACGCGGCTGCGACCTACACGTTGCTCACCGTGGGTGATGGCCTGGTGGCGCAGATACCCGCATTGCTCGTCGCTGTGGCCGCCGGCACAATGGTGACGCGCGTCGGCAGCGCGGACGGAACGAGCGATCTTGGCCAGCAAATAACCAGCCAACTGCTCCGCGACTCCCGCGCGCTCGCACTCGCAGCCGTGATCATGGTCGGCCTTGCCATGGTGCCAGGCTTCCCCTCCATCATGTTCCTGGTCCTTGGTGGCTGCTGCGGCGCCGGCGCCTATGCAATCAATCGCCGCTCCGCCCGGGAGTCCGAGCCTCAAGACATCGGCCAAACCGCCTCGCCTGCACAGCGGGGGAATTCCGCGTCGCTTTCGGCAATCTCCACCGCAACACTGTCTCCATCCTACCGCGTCCTCGTGCGCTTCGGAACCGAGCTCGCACACTTAGTCCCGGAGCCCGAATTTGCCGCGCTCGCCGACGGCGTGCGCCGTGAACTCTTCGGTGATCTCGGTGTCGACGTTCCGGCCATCGGCATGCAGGTCGACGAGATGCTTTCGCAACGAAGCGTCCGCGTCGATCTGGAAGGTGCGCCCATCCTGGATACTGAAATTCCTGCCAACCGTGTTCTTGTCGAAGCGGACACGACGCATCTCGATCTGCTCGAAATACCTTACGAAAAAGGTTCTCCGATTGCCGGTCTGCGTAAATTCGTATGGGCCGATGACAGCTACCTGCCAGCACTGAAGGGAGCCGGGTTCGTCTTCTCAACGCCGGTGCAAATAGCGACCAAATGGACCGGCCATGCACTTCGTCTTTATGCCGGCCATTTCGTCGGGATTCAGGAGACACGCAGGCTGCTCTCGGACATGGAACCGGATTATGCGGATCTGGTCAGGGAGGCGCAGGAGACCGTGCCGCTCCAGAAGATCGCGGAAGTGCTCCGCCGGCTCGTCGGGGAAAACGTCCCGATCCGCAATCTGCGCCTTATCCTCGAGGCACTCATCGAATGGGGCCAACGCGAACAGGACGTCCTCTTGCTGACGGAACATGTCCGCACATCCTTGAAGCGCCAGATCAGCTTCCGCTTTGCCGGCCGCAACAACATCATCGCGGCCTATGTGCTGCAGCGGTCGGCCGAGGACATCCTGCGAAACGCGGTGCAAAGCACATCGACCGGCACCTTCCTGAATCTGTCGGACGATGATGCGCAGGCTTTGGTCACCGAAATCGAGCGAGCCCGGTCGCAGAACGCCACCGATGTTTCACCGGTCGTCCTCGCCGCGATGGATGTGCGCCGTCACATGCGCAGCCTGCTCGCACACAATGGCATCGAGCTTCCGGTCCTATCCTTCCAGGAACTCGCACACGAATTCAACGTCCAGCCGCTGGCCACGATCGCCGGCCGGTCCGGCAAAGCCGGCGCGCGCGTCGTCTCCCATTCGCTCCCGTCGGCTCAGGCGAATGCCGCGCAGGAGGCGCCCTCCTGACGCCAGCCGGACGGACGACATTGGGGATTCAGGAGAGAAATGGCATGACCATCCACAACACCGCGGCAGGCGTAGGATCAGCCGCTTTCGCCCGGCGGGCAGATTTAGGCCGGCTCGCTATCGCGACGATTGGCGTCCTGCTGGCGTTGTTGCTCACACTGGCCGATGCGACGGCACAGAACATATCAGCGTTGCCGAGCAAACCAACGGTCGGCTTGCCGGTCGGGCAAGGACGCTTATTGCGGTTCAATGAACCGGTCGAATCCGTGCTGATTGCCGACACCACGATCGCGGACCTTCAGGTCGTGTCGCCGAGCATGGTCTATGTGTTCGGCCTCAAACCCGGCCTGACCAACCTCATTGCGATCACGGCCGATGAACGGATCGAGGCAACGGCCCAGTTCCGCGTCACCCCCGATGTCACGCCTGCTACCGAGGCCAAGCAAGCAATGCAGCCGAGCTCGGCGACAAATCTCCACATTTTCGGGACCCGTATCGTTGCAACAGGCGAGGCACGAGGCGTCGATGAGGCAACGGATCTGGACAATGTCGCCCGGACCTTCTCGCCACCGGAACAGCCGCCGCTAAACAACATGACCGTGCAGGGCTCACAGCAAGTCAACATTCGGGTTCGCTTCGCCGAGGTCTCGCGCACGGAACTGCAGTCCTACGGCGTCGACTGGTCCGTCGGCTACAGGAGCGGCGGCTTCGAATTCAACATGTTCCAGGACAACGGTGTGCCCTCGGGCAACGGGAATTTCGGTTTGAACATGGACCAGGCGCATGGCCTGAACTTCGACATTCTGATCGAAGCCCTGCAACGCAACGGCATCGTCAAGATACTGGCCGAACCGAACCTGACGGCCATGACCGGTCAGACGGCAAGCTTTCTCGCCGGTGGCGAAATTCCGGTTCCGATCCCGCAAGGAACCGACGTCGTCACCGTCCAATACAAGCCCTTCGGCGTGTCCCTCGGCTTCACCCCGACGCTGATCGGCCGCAATCGCATCGCGCTCCATGTCCAGCCGGAAGTCAGTTCTCTATCTGAGACCGGATCCGTAAGCGCCAACGGTTTCGCCATGCCGAGTTTCGTCGTGCGCAAGGCCGACACCACGGTCGAAGTGGCGAGCGGTCAGACATTTGCGATCGCCGGCCTTTTCCAGCAGCGGACTTCGCGCAATCTGGAAAAGTTTCCGGTGCTGGGCGATGTACCGGTGCTTGGCCCGCTTTTTCAATCACAGCGTTTCCAGCACGAAGAGACCGAACTGGTCATTTTGATTACGCCCTATCTGGTGGAACCGGTGCGCGACAGCCTCGCCATGCCGCTTGATCGTCCGGCAGCCAAGCACCGCAGCCGCAAGCACGCCAATGACGCGTCGGCGACGGGTCTGATCATCAAGTAACGAGGACCGGATATGACATCCCCGATCGCATTTTTCTGCGTTGTTCCAGCGCTGGTTCTGGCCGGCTGCGCGAGCAGCCCGCAACAGCGGCAGGATTATTCGCCTGGCTACAACTATGTTTCGACGGATGCAGGCGGCTCCGAGAAAGGTATCGGCGGCTCAGTTCTTGCTCCCGATGCCTGTCTGGCCGAGCCAGCCGACGACGACAACTCTGCTGGCAAGACGAATCTGACGATCGTCTCCGGCGTCGGCTCCCATCTGCCGCCCGGTTGCGCCAATGCCTTCAATCTTCAGCGGATGTCCGAAAGCCAGCGTGACCTCGTACAAGGCCGCCGCATGGGCCCGGCGGCGGCGGCACCGACCGCGCGCGCGGCCCGTCGCTACCTCGATGGCGAGGAGGCTCCGATAGGCGGCGCCAACAGCGCGCCGTCGGTGCCGCAAACAACGCTCCCAGTCGAGTGAGCCGGCGCGGTATTCGCCCGCGTAGTGTCACCCTACGCGTCGCGCTTGGCGGAAGATCGCTTCAGGCCCTCCGGCCCGATTCGCTAGCCGAGGATGGAGCCGAGCGCCTTCGCTTTGGCTTGAGTGCTGCCCTTCAGCCGAATGGTTCTTGCGCGGGCAAGCAGGGTGGCCACCTCCTTGGTCGTCAGCCCGATTGGCGGCGAGGCCTTGACCTGGTCGGCCTGGCCAAGAAGCCCGTACACCACCACAATGTTGCGCTTGTGGTGCAATTGCGCATTGGGAGCGGCGGCAATTTTCTGCACCAGCGGCAGCGCCGCAGCGGAATTATCTTCGAGGGCTGCCGCCAATGCCATGTTGGTCTCGACGTCAAGATCGCCCGGCGCAAGTCTCAACGCCTGGGCGAAAGTCTCCTGCGCCTGCCCTGTCTGCCCGGCGAAAGTCTGCGCAACGCCCAATCGGTTGTAGGCGCCGCTGGTGTTGACCAGCGGCGCTGCCTGCGCAAGCGCGCGCATGCCTGCATCGATATCGCCTGCCTCCATCATCGCCGAGCCAAGCCCAAGCATTGCTCCCCCGTCATTGGGAGCTTTGGCGAGCGCGGCCCGATAAGCTTTGGCGGCATCGGCAGGATAGCCTGCCCGCATGTAAGCGTCGCCTGTCTTGACGAACGCGCTCGCCTTGGCGCCCGGCATTGCTGCGGCGCGCTGGTAGAGCGCGATGGCGGTATCACTTTCTCCGCGCGCATCAATATCGTCGGCAAGCTTGATCAGGCGCTCGGATTGAGACGATGGGCCCTGCGCCTTGGCCTGCACGGAGCCGGTTTGGGTCGTCTGGCAACCGCTCAGCGCCAGCGCGACGACGACTGGCATGAATACGACACGCAACCGCAAATCCACCTCTCCGTATTCAAGCCCGTCCCACCTTACACAGGGCATCCGCCGACTGGAACCACGATAGTGCGGTAAGATTGCAACATGGCCGAAGAAGCTGAGGAAAAGAAATTACCGGCGTCCGACAAGAAGCTCCGTGACGCCCGCCGCAAGGGCCAGGTTTCGCAAAGCCGCGACCTGGTATCCGGCTTCACTCTTTTCGCAGCGCTTGGCTATCTCTATTTTTGTTGGCCGCTGCTCTTCAAATATCTTTCGGAACTCGTGCAGACTGTGACGGTGCCCGGCGGCTCTTTCGAGGAGGTCAGCCTGCGGGCCATCCACCACTCGTTCTCATTGCTGATGCTTGCCACATTGCCGCTAGTCGGGATCGTTGTGGTTCTCACCGTAGCCTTCGGCATGCTGGCCACGTTCGGGCCGGTCTTCTCGTTCGAGCCGCTCAAGCCGCAGTTCGATCACATAAACCCGGCGAAGGGCCTTCAGAAGATCCTGTCGCTCCGCAATGTCATCGAGTTCGCCAAGGGCCTCGTCAAGGTGGTGTTCCTGGCAAGCCTTTTCGTATTCATCCTGATCGCCTGGCTACAGCCTCTCTTCGAGGCGCCAGGCTGTGGTCAGACATGCCTGGAGCCGATCATTAAGGCGGTGATGACACCTCTCGGGACTGCCGCCGCCCTGGCCTTTATCGTCATCGGCTTGATCGATGTTCCTATTCAGCGCTGGCTGTTCCTACGGGACATGCGGATGACGACGACCGAATACAAGCGCGAACATAAGGATCTCGAAGGCGATCCATTGATCCGCCGTGAACAGCAGCGACAGCGGCGCGAAGCAGTGATGCAGCCTGCGAAGCTAGGTGTGAAAAACGCGGTCATCGTCTTGGTGTCAGGCGAGCGCGCCGTGGCGTTGCGCTACGTCAAGGGCGAAACGCCTGTGCCGACAATTGTCGGCAAGGGTCAGGGCCGTGCGGCCGAAGATATGATGGCTCAGGCGCGCGAGGCAGGTATCCCCATAGTCGAGGATGCCGTTACCGCCCAAGCGATCTTCGAAAATGCGAACATCGGGTCTTATATCGGCCAGCAGATGTTTTCCCCGGTCGTTCGCCACCTCGTCCGGCACGGGCTCACTTGAAGCCAAAATCCTGCGATTGTCGTTCTATGCCAGTCTAGCCCTGTCGGCTGGTGGAAGCGAAGCGTGATAGTGTGCTGAAGGTTCTGCAAAAAGTTTTGGAGAGAGAACGGCGCTTGCTCTGAGGGGCGAGCGGCCATGGCACGGTGGTGA